>CALCGD010000067.1 GCA_937900875.1 uncultured Flavobacteriales bacterium | reverse complement strand
GGAGGAAAAGAAACCCCAAGACAAAAAATGATCGGGATGATGTATTTGGTACTGACGGCCCTATTGGCGCTGAACGTATCGAAAGAAATCTTGAACTCTTTTATTCTTATTAACGATAGCCTTGTTATTACGAACAAGAATTTCGCTAGCAAGAATGAATCACAATATGACGCTTTTAAAGCGGCACTTCTGAATGACCAAAAAAAGGTACAGAAGTGGTATGATGATGCAATGGAAGTAAAAGGGACAGCTTCAAGTTTAGTTGACCATATAGAAGACCTGAAGCAGTATCTAATAATGAGAACGGATGGTTTGGATTCGAACGAAGTTCGAGGATTACTTGAGAAAGTTGCAAATGCATCAAATGATATTGAACGTGAAACAGCGCAAGCTGTGGTAGATTCGGTGTTTTCTCTTAGAAACGTAAATTCCAAAGACAATTATGATATTGCAACTAATATCATGATTGGTGGTGACGAGGGAAAATTAAAGGAAGGTCCTCATACGGCATCTGAACTCGTTCAGAAACTAAGTCAATATAGAGACGACTTGATCGGTAAGGTTGATCCGAAGAAAGGTCAAAGTATTATTGATGCCCTTAAAATAAATTTTAACACAGATACCACAATACGTGTAAGTGATTCTGAGTTTGAATCTTGGGCATTGGCAAACTTTTATCACATTCCTCTTGCTGCGGTGGTAACCAACCTAAGCAAAATTCAGACGGACGTGCGTAATGCGGAATCAGATGTGGTTAAGTATTTATTTCGAGAAGTAGATGCAAGTGATTTCAAATTTGATACGCTCGCTGCAAAAATCATTGCACCAAACTTGGTGTTTCACGGTGATGAATATGTAGCAGAAATTTTTGTTGCGGCATTTAGTACTACTCAAAATCCCCAAGTGCTGATAGGTAAGGTTGATACATCAATCAATGAGATTGTTGGTGCTGTTGATACAACCTCGGTTATTGTGGATAGAGGAGTTGGGACTTATACTGTTAAAGCTACGCGAGAAGGTTCTCAGAAGTATTCTGGTATAATCAAGGTTAAGGCCCCATCTGGTCAGTACCTTAAGTACCCATTTGAAGGAGAATACATGGTAATGAAATCCGGAGTTGTAGTTTCTCCTACAAAAATGAACGTATTGTACAGAGGAGTTAAGAATCCTATTTCTATATCAGTACCAGGTGTTGCACCGGAATTGGTAAAACCAACTCTTCAAGGAGGTTCATTGAGCCCGGATTCAAAAGAGGGCAAAGGAAACTACATTGCTGAGGTGAAAGGTGGAAGTACCGCCAAGGTGATTGTATCTGCAGAGGTGGACGGAAAACAAAGGAAGATGGGTGAGTTTGAATTCCGTGTTAAGGATGTTCCCCCTCCCGTTGCTACCATTGCTGGAATTGAGGAAGGATTGGTCTCAAAGAATAGACTAGCTGCAGCTCCTACAGTAATTCCTAAGATGAAGAACTTTGACTTTGAGCTGTTCTTTAAGGTAACCAAGTTTGATCTTGTGTTTCAAGTTGGAACTGACCTTATCACAAAGCAAGTTCAAGGAAGTTCAATTCCACCAAACGACTTAGATCAAATTAAAAGATTGAAATCGGGTGCAAGAGTTTATATAGAAAATATCAAAGCAATAATGCTTGATGAAAATAATAGACCTGCTGCAGGCGTTACACCTGTATCCCTTTCACCAGTAAGTTTGAAAATACAGTAATTATAGTGGTAACTTAAATTGATTATCATGAAAAAGCTACTTGTCATATTAACAATAACCATTGGGTTTGGTGCACTTACAATCTCTGAGAGTGTTGCGCAGAACGTTCTTGATGGGGTTTATGTGAAGGAACATTATCCGACTAGACAGGTTATTCCTTACACTCATTTGCGAGAAGCAGATGTGATGTGGGCGACTAGGATATGGCGAAAGCTTGATTTGAGAGAAAAAATCAATCATCCGTTGTACTATCCTACTGATCCGATTAAGAATCGAAGAAGTCTAACTCAAGTTATCATTGAGGCGGTTCGTGAAGGAAGTCTTACTGCCTACGATCCGTTGGATGATGAGTTTACTATGACTCTGACAAAGGCTGAGATTGAAAGGAAGTTAAGCTTTATCGATACCCAGTATATTGAAAGTCCTGACCCTCCGTACGAGTTGCAGATGACTGTTATTGAGGAGGAGTTTCAGCCTAAGAATGTGAAAGAAATTCGTTTGAAAGAAGATTGGTTTTTCGACCGTCAGAAGTCAATTCTAGATGTGAGAATCATTGGAATTCAGCCAGTTGCTGACAACATTGATAGAACTACGGGTGAAGTTCGTGGAAAGGAGCCGATGTTTTGGGTCTACTTTCCTGAAGCAAGAAACATCTTTGCTAGTGCAGAGGTTTTTAACCGTCAGAATGATGCTGAGAGAAGAACCATGGAAGATATCTTTTGGAAGCGAATGTTCGGGTCTTATATCTACAAAGAAAAGAACGTTTACGACCGTCAGATTTCTGATTATATGTTGAACGGGATTGATCAATTGCTAGAAGCAGAGAGTATCAAAGAAGATATTTTCATTCTTGAACATGACCTATGGGAATACTAAAAATATTGATTCATTGAAAAAGCCGCCTAGCATTTCGCTAGGCGGCTTTTTTGTTTGTACTTGCTAGTGTAGCTTTAGATAAAACCTATTTTGTATGAAGTATCTAACCATTGCCATTTTTATTTTCTCATCCACATTTGCTTTTGCTCAACCTGGCTGCCCGGGTGATGTCAAAGGGCTTTATGTAAACGATTTCAAGTTTATTGTTGGTAATACCGCAGCAGAAAACGATCTGCTTGAGTTTGCTCAGGATAGTGGATTTAACTACCTCATTCTCTACAACCTCTATTATATCCACAACAATTTGTTTGACATAACTACAGCGGCTACGTCTTTGCCTCTGTCCGATTTTATTAATAAAGCCAAAACGCTCTACGGAATACATGCCGTTGCTGGAGTTGGCGAGACATACAATTCGTTTGCAAATTTCCATGCTTATAATCAACTACACCTTGGGGATGTTACCCGACTGATTGATGTTTACAACATGGAGTTTGAGTTTTGGAATAATAGTACGACCGCTCCTGGCGGTTATTACTGCACCACTTACCTCGACCCTGATGGGTTGGCATGCGACACTGCCAATGCATTCGATTTCTATTTAGAAGAACTTTGCCGGTTGGATTCGCTTTGCGATGCCCACGCATATATAAAAAGCGAAACCTATATAGGAAACCCAACAGCTGGTCAATGCACAGCCTTGTCGGGGTGCGCAGACCGAATTCTAGTTCACTATTACCGAACATCAGATGTTTATGGAGATGGTTAGTATTTACAATTACAAGAGTTACAGGCTGCCTGCTTTGGCTGCAGCGGCAGAGCTAAGTCGTGTTATGCCGATTTTCGCATGTACTGAAGACTTTATGGGCGAATGGCTTATGACCAACCCTCATGACAAAGCATTTGATACATGGCTTAATGGCGTTGATGGATACGAGGATGATGCAGGTGCATGGAAAACGAATACCTGTGTAGAAGGACAAGTGTGGTACCGATATACCTGTATGAATGATGATGCAATTCTTACTGGTATAGAGGATGACATAACCGAATCTCAATTTGCGGTTTGGCCAAACCCAACAAACGGTGTTTTAAATATTGGATTATCCGAAAAGCTATTAAATCAAGAAATGATACTGCTTGATAGTTCTGGAAGAAGGATTTCTATGAAATCGCCAGTTAAGCATGAGCTAGTTAATACATTGGATCTAAGTAATTTGACCTCTGGAGTCTATTGGTTACGTATTGGGGATTCGATAAACTCATTTGTAATACAATGAGTCAGGAGACACATCTGAGATTCTCACTTGAATGAAAAAAGAAACCCCACGTACAAATCGTACGCAGGGCTTTCTTCAAATCCTTGGGGTTGGATTATAAATCTTAACTGAACTCCTCAGTTTAAGCTACCTCAAACTGATCAGATGTGTTTTTAGTACCGCCTGCTTTTAGGGCCTTATCGCCAGCAAAAAACTCTTTATGATCATCTCCTACATCTGAACCAGCCATACGTTGATGTTTAACACAAGAAACTCCTTTACGTAACTCTTGACGTTGAACACCTCCAACATAAGCTAACATACCTTCGTCTCCAAAGTAGCCTTCAGAAAGATCGTTCATATGTAAAGCTGTTGTATGGTAAGTAGGTAATGTAATTAAGTGATGGAAGATACCTGCTTCACGAGATGAATCAGCTTGGAAAGTTCTGATCATTTCATCCGCTTTATTTGATAATGCAGTACCGTCATATTTAACATCCATTAAGCCTGCACGAACATATCCAGATACATCTTCGCCAGCTTCAGCCATTGCGTCATATGCTTGTTGACGGAAGTTGATGGTCCAGTTAAATGATGGAGAGTTGTTGTAAACTAATTTTGCATTAGGAACAACTTCTTTCACGCGGTTTACCATTTGTGCAATTTGACCTACGTGAGGAGTTGGTGTTTCAATCCAAAGTAAATCTGCACCATGCTGTAAACTCGTTATACAATCCAATACAACTCTGTCGATGTTTGTACCAGCTCTAAAACTGTATAAACCGTTTGGTAAACGAACAGGACGAACTAATTTCCCGTCTCGCTTTAAGAGAACATCATTATCATTTACTTGGTCAAGAGTTACTTCTTCAGCATCCACAAAATCTAAATATTGAGAAGCTAAATCACCTGGTTCCATTGATACCGGTAATTTTTGCGTTAACCCAGCACCTTCAGAATCTGTACGAGAAACAATAATTCCATCATCTACCCCTAATTCCAAGAATGCATATCGTAGAGCATTTAGCTTGGCAATAAAATCTTCATGTGGAACGGTTACTTTACCGTCTTGATGACCACATTGCTTAGCATCAGAAACTTGGTTCTCAATTTGAAGAGCGCAAGCACCTGCTTCAATCATTTTTTTAGCCAATAAGTATGTTGCTTCTTCGTTACCGAAACCTGCATCAATATCTGCGATAATTGGAACAACATGCGTTTCAAAATTGTCAATTAGAGCTTGTACATCTTCGCCTGCTGCTTTTCTACGAAACAAGTCGTTTAACTCCGTTGCATCTGCTTGCTTTAAGAAATCATATATCTCAGCAATCAGTTTAGGCACAGATGTTTTTTCGTGCATAGACTGATCTGGTAACGGACCAAATTCAGAACGTAAAGCTGCAACCATCCAACCAGACAAATAGATATATCTTCCTTGAGTAGTTTTATGATGTTTTTTAACTGCAATCATGGTTTGTTGAGCTACAAATCCGTGCCAAGCACCTAATGATTGTGTATACTTCGATTGGTCTGCATCGTAAGCTGCCATGTCTTTACGCATAATAGCTGCTGTGTATTTTGCAATATCCAACCCCGTTTTAAAACGGTTTTGAGTCAACATACGTGCCGCGTGTTCGGAGTTTATTTCCCCCCAAGCGTTACCGTATTTTGCTTTCAAATTTTTAACTGTTTCTAGTGCAGAAACATAATTCGGTTGTAAGTTTTCCATAATTTATGGTTGTATAATTAGATGTAGTTGTAAGCATTTAGTGTAAGGAACTCTTCGAATTCCTCTGTTGCAATAAGCTTCTTGAAAAGCTCAGTTGCCAATTCAAATTTTCCGTTGTTGAAAGCGTCACTTCCAACGTAAGCTTCAATTTTTTCAAGTTCAGAAGGGATGAAGCCATCTACCATTTCGTACGACACTTTTCGGCCGTCTTCTAATTTAGCTCCACGCTGAATCCATTGCCATACTTGAGTTCTTGAAATCTCTGCAGTTGCAGCATCTTCCATTAGATTGTAAATGGCAGCAGCTCCGTTTCCACGCAACCAGCTTTCCATATAAAGAATACCAACGTTGATGTTTTTTCGAACACCTTCTTCTGTGATGGTTCCTTTTGGAACTTCAATCAAATCGGCAGCAGTAATAGTTTCTGTTCTTTCCTTCGTGATTTGATTCGGAGTTGGCATGTATTCGTTAAACACATCCAAAGCCACCTGAACTAACCCTGGGTGAGCAACCCATGTTCCATCGTGTCCGTTTTTCGCTTCGCGGATCTTGTCATTGCGAACCTTACCAACCGCAGCGGCATTCGCTTCTTCATCTCCTTTAATAGGAATGAAAGCAGCCATTCCGCCCATAGCATGAACTCCGCGCTTGTGACAAGTCTGAATAACCAATCTGGAGTACGCATCCATAAATGGAGATGCCATTGTTACCTGATCGCGGTTCGGAACCACAAACTCTGGGTGGTTACGGAAACGTTTGATGTAAGAGAAGATGTAATCCCATCGTCCGCAGTTTAGGCCTGCAGAGTGGTCTTTTAACTCCCAAAGAATTTCGTGTAGTTCGAAAGAAGCAAGAATAGTTTCAATAAGAACAGTCGCTTTGATTGTTCCTTGAGCTATTCCCAATTCATCCTGCGCCATTACGAAAGCATCATTCCAAAGACGTGCTTCTAAGTGGCTTTCCATTTTTGGAAGGTAGAAGTAAGGACCGCTACCGTTCTCTAGTAATTGATGAACGTTATGGAAGAAGTAAAGACCGAAATCAAATAAACCACCTGAACATGGTTGGCCATCAATCATCAACCCTTTTTCTAATAGATGCCATCCGCGAGGGCGAACAAGCAGCGTTGCTACTTTATCGTTTAGAGCGTACTTTTTTCCGTTTACAGGGTTTTCGAATGTGATGGTTCTTTTGTTTGCATCACGAAGGTTAATCTGTCCACCAAGGTTGTTATCCCAAGAAGGACAATTGCTATCCTCAAAGTCAGCCATAAACATCTTCGCACCTGAGTTCAGCGCATTGATTACCATTTTACGGTCAACCGGACCAGTAATCTCAACTCTTCTATCTAACAGGTCTTCTGGAAGTGGAGCAACCGTCCATTCGCTTTCGCGGATGTGTGCAGTTTCTGCAAGAAAATCTGGAAACTGACCGTTGTCTATTTCCTTTTGTCGAACCTGGCGAGCAGAAAGTAGTTCCGCTCTTCTACCGTTGAATGCACGGTGAAGCTTTACAACGAAGGCAACGGCTTCTGGAGTAAGAATGTCCTCGTATCCATTCTTCAACTCTCCTTTAATTTCAACGCCTTCCATAGCAACAGTTAGTTCTGACATATCCTTGAATTTGCTGCAAAGATAATAATGGAAATCAAACATCTAGCGAATTTTCGCTAAATGCGGCAATTTGCTCGAAAGTTATTTTTCGCGAAGTATCAAATGTATATTTGCACCTATCTACAAAGACACTAATGGCACTCGGAGAAGAAAACATCAAACTAATTTTTGGCCTGAAACTCAGACAATTGCGCACTTCCAAGAAGTTGTCGCAATCTGAGTTGTCTGAAAAATCCGGGCTTTCGGTGTCTTATTTGAATGAAATTGAAAAAGGGAAGAAGTATCCGAAAACGGAGAAAATTGCCACGCTTGCTGCGGTACTGGATGTTCCTTACGATAGGATGGTTTCCATTAAGTTGGATAAGGAACTTGCGCCTGTTGGCGAGATTCTGAACACGCGCTTGCTTGAAGAGCTTCCATTGGAACTGTTTGGGATTGATAAGGGAAAGTTGATTGAGATTATTACGAATGCACCACTCAAAGTTTCTGCATTTATAAGCACCATTGCACAAATAGCGAACACATATAACCTTACGCAGGAGAATATGTATTTCGCAATGCTTCGTTCTTATCAGGAGATGCAGGATAATTACTTTGAAGAGATTGAGAAGGAAGCCGATCGTTTTAGAAAGGAGTATGATTTGCCAGTTGATGGTATTATTTCTTCTGACGTTTTGAAGGGTATCTTAAAAGATAAGTTTGGATACACGGTAGAGGAAAACGACCTGCAAGACTTTCCAGAGTTGATGCATATCCGTTCGGTGTTTATTGAGGATGCAAAGAAGATTTTGATAAATGCCAAGATGGCTGAGAATCAGAAAGCTTTTTTGTATGCCAAAGAGATTGGTTATCAGTTTTTGGAGATGAGTGGTGAACGTGCAGTTATGACGCCTTGGCCACGAGCAACCAGTTTTGATCATGTGCTGAATAACAGCCGCGCAAGTTATTTTGCGGGAGCACTTCTGATTTCGCCCGAAGGGTTAGTAAAGCAATTGGAAGCATTTTTCGCGCAGCCAAAATGGAACGATAAGGCTTTGCTGAATATTTTGGAAACGTACAACAGCTCTCCGGAGATGTTCATGATTCGCCTTATCAATATTATTCCAAAATATTTTGGACTAAGCGGTATGTTTTTTATGCGTTTTGACCATGAAAAGAAGGCGAAAGAGACTTCTTTAAAGAAGCAATTGCATCTTTCTCGAACTCGTAATCCGAAAAACATCACCTTACTTGAAAAGCATTGCCGTGAATGGCTGGATGCTTCTGTGTTCAGCAATTTGGGTAAAGGACCAAATGCGAATTGTCACAGGTTTGTGACCAAAAGTGGCAGTCAAAAGTTTATGGTTATGGCTTTGAGCCGAACGATGAAGAGGAACCCAGATGCTGCGCTTTCGGTGCTGGTTGGTTTTGAAGAAACATCTGCTTTTGGAAAAAAAATAGCGTTTGCTGCTGACGCTTCTATTGAGGAAACCATCTTGATGGTAGATGATAGTGAGAAGGAACGGGAAGAGGAATTTAGGAACATTAAGGCTGCGATGCGGGCCTTGATGGATACTCAAAGGCAAGGTGCTGTCGGTGAACTGACCGAGCAAGAAGGCTGAACATAGCTTCTTTGCGCCATGCGAATTCAACCAATTATTGATGTAATTATTCCGGCCTACAACGAGGCTGACGCCATAGGTTTGGTGTTGGATGAAATTCCGAAAGACCTAGTACGAACCATTGTTGTTGCCAATAATAATTCGAGCGATGAAACGGCAGTTGTTGCCGAGAAACACGGAGCTACTGTTGTTTTTGAACCGAAAGCGGGTTATGGCAACGCTTGTTTAAAGGCAATGGACTTTATCGCTAAGCAGGAGGTGAAGCCTGATATTGTTGTTTTTCTTGATGGCGACCATTCTGATTATCCCGAGCAAATGAATGAATTGGTCGGGCCTATATTGGACGGAAATGCCGACTTGGTAATCGGTTCGCGGGCGTTGGGAAAGTCGGAAAGTGGAAGTTTGACACCGCAGCAGGTGTTTGGCAATTGGTTGGCCACGCGATTGTTGAAGTTGTTTTATGGTGTGCGGTTTACGGATTTGGGTCCTTTTCGTGCAATTAGGTATGAGAGCCTTTTGGCCTTAGAAATGAACGACCCGACCTACGGCTGGACGGTTGAAATGCAGATAAAAGCAGCCAAGCAGAAACTGAATTGTCTGGAAGTCCCCGTGAATTACCGTGTACGGATTGGGCAATCAAAAGTGTCAGGAACTGTAAAGGGCACAATTGGAGCGGGCTACAAGATTATCCTTACGCTGATAAAATACCTTTGACGGATGGTGGTGGGCTACATACTTTTCTCCATTTATATTTTGTGCTTGCTGTGCATTCTCATTTACAGCTTGGTGCAGAGCCACCTTACGTTTCTGTATTTGAAGTCGAAAAAACAGAAGACTGAGCTGCCCGAGCTGCCCATGGAATTGCCGCGCGTAACTATTCAGCTTCCTATTTATAACGAATTGTATGTGGTAGAAAGGCTACTACGCAAGGTGGCGGAGATGGACTACCCAACCGATTTGTTGGAGATACAGGTGCTGGATGATAGCACGGATGAGACGGTGGAACTGATTGCTAGTCTCGTGGCAGAAATCGCGAAGCTCGGGATTGACATGAAGCACGTAAGGCGGACCGACCGTGTTGGATTTAAGGCTGGTGCTCTTGAATATGGAATGAAGCAGGCCAAGGGAGAGTTCATTGCGATCTTTGATGCCGACTTCTTGCCCGAGAAGGATTTTCTTATGAAGACGTTGCCGTATTTCGAGAACAAAGAAATTGGCCTAGTGCAAACCAAGTGGGAGCATTTGAACAAGGATTATAATGTGCTAACGCGCTTGTTGGGCATGGCGCTAGATGCGCATTTCACTATCGAGCAAAAGGGTAGGAATTCGAATGGGAACTTCATGAATTTCAATGGAACGGCTGGGGTTTGGAGGCGCGAATGCATTGAGACTTCGGGTGGGTGGAGCGCTGATACGCTTACCGAAGACCTTGATTTGAGTTATCGCGCCCAGCTGATGGGATGGAAAATGAAGTACGTGGAGGAGTTTACTTCGCCTGCTGAAATTCCTGCGTTTTTGCAAGCGGTGCGGTCGCAGCAATACCGCTGGAACAAGGGTGGGGCAGAAGTGGCGCGGAAAAACCTTCGAACGATTATTAAGTCGGATTTACCGTTTCATGTGAAGCTGCATGCCGGGTTCCATCTGCTTAACACAGGTATTTTTATCTGTGTGTTTTTGGCAGCCGTGGTAAGTGTTCCGCTGTTATATTTTATTTCGGAAGGAGATATTCTGCAACAGGCGCTCACTATTTCTGGCGTGTTCTTTCTCGGATTCATATTGCTATCCAGTTTTTTCTGGGTTTCAATGCGGCAGCGGAATAAGAATGCCCTTACTACCACGCTGAATTTCATCGTTTTCTTCCCGATTTTCTTGAGCCTTTCCATGGGATTGTCGCTCTTCAATAGCATTGCTGTGATGGAAGGGTATATGGGTATTCGTAGTCCGTTTATTCGAACTCCCAAGTTTAATATTGTGGGTAAAGAAGCACAGACATTGGACAATCAGTACATACGATCGCGGATTCCTGCCATTGCCATCTTAGAAGGGCTTTTGGCCGTTTATTTTGGTCTTGCAATTTGGTTTGCTTGCGCTCACGGACTCTATCCGTTTGTGCCGTACCACGCCATGTTGGCATTGGGTTTTGGTGGTATCTTTTTCTATTCAGTAAAGCATAGCGTAATTCGCATTTAGATGTTGCCGAACTGGGCATATCGGCTGCTGTTATTCGCTGCGTTTCACTTGCATTTGTCCTTTGCGCTGCTTATAGATCGTTTCAACACGCCTGCGGTACTGGCTTCCTTTGTAGGGTTGTGGTTGGTATTCTTTATACAGTGGACCGACCAGAAAATGAGCGTGAAGAAGATGATTGCTATTGGCATGCTTCTGCGGTTTGTTTATCTGCTGGTCTTTCCTGAATTGTCGGATGACTTTTGGCGCTATCTGTGGGATGGAATGCTGCTGAATGACGGACTTTCTCCGTACGAAATGCTACCAATTGAATGGGCGGAGAATGGCTTGCGTTCGGCCTATGGCGAGTTGCTGCCGATGCTAAATTCGCCCGAGTACTATTCGGTTTATCCACCAGTTTTGCAGTTCTTTTTTGGGTTGAGCGCTACGTTGGCGCAAGACGACCCGCTGCTGTTTGTGATTGCCTTGCGAATTTTTGTGTTGGCTGCCGAGTTAGGGTCGATGGTTCTGATTTGGAAGCTGCTGAAGGCTTGGAAGATGGAGGCACGTAACCTGATGTTGTACGCCCTCAACCCGTTGGTAATTGTTGAGTTTGCGGGGAACGTGCACGGGGAGGTGTTTATGGTGTTCTTTCTGTTGTTGAGTTTGTGGCTTTTGACCCCTCCGTTCGCCTCGGGCGAACACCTCCCCTTTTCAGGGGAGGAGCGGCACTCCGATCATAGTTTAGATCAACGCGCCAGCTCTCCCCCTGCAAAGGGGGAGTACCGCGTAGCGGGGAGGGGGTCAAATCCTACAAAGGAAGAACGACTGAAGCAATCTGAAACTAAGGAGGTAGAAGCAGAGAGATTGCCGCGAAATTCCGAAAAGGAATTTCTCGCAATGACGGGGTTTAAGGACGAGTTGCTTTCTGCAATTGTCTTTGGGTTGAGCGTAGGAACAAAGCTGTTGCCGCTCATGTTTTTGCCGTTTTACATTAAGCGATTGGGGTGGATGAAGACGGTGTTTTATGGGGCCGTAGTGATGCTGACGGTCGGGCTGATGTACGCTCCGTTTTGGAGTGATGATATGATTCCGAATGTGCTGTCATCGGTGCGGCTTTACTTCGCCAACTTTGAGTTTAATGCGAGTGTGTATTACGCGTTTCGCGAGGTAGGAACTCTGTATTCGGGATACAATCAGATTGCCATTATTGGGCGCATGCTTTCGCTGATGGTTTTAGGTGCCATCCTTCTTATTGCATGGCGGAATAAGAGTAAAGAGATGTCTGGTTTGCCAGAATTGATGCTCTTTGCATGGTTCGTTTACTACGCATTTGCAACCACCGTTAACCCTTGGTATGTGGCGGCATTGGCGTCTTTTTTGCCATTTACCAAGTATCGGTTTGCACTGCTTTGGCTGCTATTGGTGCCACTGTCTTATCACGCGTTTGGGTATTCGGAGTACCACGAGAATATGTGGGTGATTGCCTTGGAGTACATTCCCGTTTATGTGTGGCTGTTGTTTGAATTGAATGTGTTTGCTCCGCTCGAAAGAAAGTGGGCGATGCGAAGGGCAGAGGTGAAGCGGATACGGTTGCTGCCGTTCTTGACAAAAGGCGAAGTGGTGCTGGAAGTTGGCTCGGGAAATGGAGCATTGTCTGTGCTGCTAGGGAACGAAGGTATGCACATGCAGCCGTTGGATATTGCAGATAAAAGTCTGTTTGAGATGGTGAATGTTGAGGTGTATAATGGTGAGAAGTTTCCTTATACGGAGAAGCAGTTTGATGTGTGTCAGTTGATAACCATGCTGCATCATACAACCAATGCAGAGGAACTTATTCTTGAGGCAAAGCGTGTTTCAAATCGAATCATTGTAATGGAGGATATTTATGAAGGGTCGTTTCAGAAGTACGTTACTTGTTTTACGGATAGTTTAGTGAATTGGGAGTTTTACGGACATCCGCATACAAACCTTACGGACTTTGAGTGGAGGGAGTTGTTTGAGCGAAATGGGTTGGTGGTTGAGAAGACCGAGTACTATCGGTTTCTGATTTTCTTTAAGCAAGTAACGTACGTTCTTTCTCATGCAGAGGCGTAGAGAAGTGAAGTGTCGTTTGATTAAGCCTCGTTACTGATTGAAACAGAGCAACTGAAAAGGGTTTACGGAATTGGTTCGCGGTTGCGTTCTCCGATAATGAGTGCGGTAGCGATGCCGACTAAGACGGCCCGAACGATGTTGTAAGTGAATTCTAGCAATGCCCAGCCTGGCGAGGTAATGTTGAAGTCTCCGTAGTAGCTAGTGACGGTTAATCCAGTTAAGATTCCCATTAAGAAACCGAATTTCAGTCCTTTAACGAGAGGGTTTCCGCCTTTGTAGAGCATGTGATACACGTATACAAATACGAGGGCTCGCATGGCGTGGGTGATGAGGAAATAGGCGATGGGCATTTCTACCCTTTCAATGCCAACCACCCACTCATTGTACCAATCCATAAAAATGACTTCGTGCCACAGCGCACCAGCTAGTGTGATGATGAGCCATGCAACTACGGTTGCAACTATGAAGCGAATGCCATTCATTTTGAGGATAACAAGTTTACGGATAATACCGCTTAGCTACCAAGGTGGTTTGTCGACTGTACGGTGAGATTGAACTGCTAATTGCCTGCGATAAGGCGTTAGTCAGTTTTAATGAGTCTAGTAGAAAAGGCTTGATTTTGTGTTTCTGCGCGGATGATGTAAGCTCCTGATGACAACCAATTGAGGTTGATTGTTGCCGAATTAGTAATGGTTGTTTGATAGATGGCTTTACCTGCGAGGTCGAAGATTTGTATTTGGACGGGCTCGTTGGTAATGGAATTGAGGTTGATTTGAACTTGATTAACGAACGGGTTAGGAAAGATGCTCCAGTTTTTGTCTGCCTCCGCATCATTGATTCCTACGCCTGTGTTTCCGTCAAAGTTCACACGTAGAATAACGATGTCTTCGCTGCTGTTTACATCTCCCTTTCCGCAGGCAACAATTTGGTCTCCGTCTACTTTAACCGCGTAGCCAGTTTCAGAACCAATGTCTCCGAAGTAGCGTGTCCAAATCTCTTCCCCATTCGCATCTGTTCTAATTAGAACTAAATCGCGGAAGTTGGAGGTGTCTGATTTGTATGCAGAGCCTGCGAAGATTGCGCCACCATCGGGCATTAAGTCTACATCGTAACCTAGGTCGTTGCGAAAGCTACCATAATCGTAGACCCAAGTAGAAGTGCCCGTAGCATCAAATTTGGAGACAAGAATTTGCAGTTCTGAGGATCCGCCTCCAGTAGCTGTGCCCGTTAGGTAGAACCCTCCCGAAGGGATTTCAACCAATCCTTCGGCAAAACCGAGTCCAGTTGTTTCAAATTCCCATTGCCAGAGAAGGGTACCGTCTAAGTCGACCTTGGCAACGAATATGTTGTCGGTTGAACCTGTATGAACGCTGCCCGAGATGATAATACCATCGCTGATGAGCGCCATTTGGGCGGGTGTTTCTTTTCCTGGGAAAGGGTTAACGGTTTTTGTCCAAACCGTATCGCCATCAGAGTTGAATCTTACGAGTAAACAGATGTTGTCTGATGCTGTTTCGTAGGTGCTAAGCACTATTGCGCCATTGTCGGAGGTAGGTGCGGAATCTTTGGCTTTAGCGTCTTGCAAAAACTCGTGTGTTTGTTGATAGATGGGTAGTCCGTTGTTGGCGTTGTATTCTGCTACCACAATGCCGTAGTCTTGGTTTGGAACGTCATAGTCGTATCCCGCCACAAACACGTTTCCGTTAGGGAGTAGGCTGATGGTGGTTCCGTAAAGGAGTTCGTTGCTTATGAGTTGGCGGTTCCATTCTTCGTTGCCATCGGCATCTACTTTAAGAAGATAGCCAGTGCGGTCGAAGGTTGAGGTATCGTAACGGTCGCCAATGGTAATGACCGAGCCATCGGCTAAGACAACCATGTCGAAGGCGCGTTCTTCTGCGCCAAGCGTTCCGTAGGTGTTGAGGAACAGGCTTTGGGCAGAGGCAGAGCTGATGATGAGAAGAAGTACCGAGGTAAAGATGAGGCGCATGGGGTTGCTGTAGTTGTGTAAGTACGAATATACGGAGAGGAGGAACTGTGTGATTTGTGTAGCGCAAAGGTTGTTTGACCGTGAGCAGAGGTTGCGCCACAGTGAGCAGAGGTTGCGTAACGGAGAGCAGTGGTTGCGTAACGGTGAGCAGTGGTTGCGCCACAGTGAGCAGAGGTTGCGTAACGTTGAGCAGAGGTTGCGCCACAGAGAGCAGAGGTTGTGTAACGGTGAGCAGTGATTGCGACACAGTGAGGTGTGATTACATCGCAGTGAGCAGTGATTACATCGCAGTGAGCGGTGATGGATTCGCGGTGATTTGGATTTACGGAAGGTTGTTTGGTAGAAAAGAGGTGTGAGATTGCTTCGTTGCTCGCAATTGTAGAAGTCAACTAATTCGGTAA
>CALCGD010000066.1 GCA_937900875.1 uncultured Flavobacteriales bacterium | reverse complement strand
GAAAGTAAAGGGGCAAACAGAAGAAGATTTAAAGATACTTGAGTTTGAGTCGCTTATCATTCTTCGTCCGTCCATGCTCTTAGGCGAAAGGAAAGAATTTAGGTTTGGTGAATTGATTGGAAAAGCTGCTATGACAGTCTTCAATCCTTTGTTGATTGGTCCCACAAGTAAATACCGTGGGATTCAAGGTAAAACTGTGGCACGGTGCATGCATAAACTGGCCAAAGAAAACTTGCTCGGTGTACATGTTTTAGAATACAAAGAGCTCCAAGCTTTCTAAAACTGCGGTAGAAGTGCTCCATACGAGAATCTATGGATAATTGATAAATTTGAATAACACCCATTTGGAGCGATAAAAATTATCGTTAAACAAGCCAACTATGAAAAGTCTACGAATAGTTATTGGTCCTATTTTCTTATTGATTTTTGGACAGATTAGCTTAGCTCAAAACTCAAATACACGACCAATAATTCACGATTTGAGTGCTGCTCTAACTGACGTAATGATTGTTGATGGTTTTAGCCCTCCTCAGGCAAGTAGAGCATACTATTATTCTCATGTAGCTTATTACGAAGTTATTCGTCAGCAAAACCAGGAGTATGCTACGTTAGCGGGTCAGCTGAATGGCCTTAAGAAGCTGCCTATTGCCGATGAGGGTGTGAATCTCGATTATGCTGCTGCTGCTGTATTTAAACTTGTAGCAGGGTCAATTGTATATCGCAAGGAAACCTTGGAAGAAAAGGTTAATGGGCTTGTAGAGAAAGCTACCAAGAAATTAGGTGCAGATGATGTAATAAGAAGTGAAGCATATGCATTTCTCATATACAAGCACATTTCTGATTGGATGAGTGAGGACAATTATGCAAAGTTGAAAAGTATGCCGCGTTATCAACTCATTCAAGAACCCTATGCATGGGAACCTACACCGCCCATCTATCATGATGCATTAGAACCGAATTGGATGCATTTAAGAACGGCTTATATGAAGGATGCATCATCATTTTCCCCTATAGCACCAATCAAATTTGATAGTCTTGAAGGGACTGAGTTTCACGCGCAAGCAATGGAAGTTTATAAGACTGTGAATGAGCTAACGGACCAGCAACGAATGATTTCCAAATTCTGGGACTGTAATCCACTTCAAACCCAAACTGAAGGCCATTTCATGTTCAATTTAAAGCAAATGACGCCTGGAGGCCATTGGATGGCCTTAACTGGTATTGTATGCACAGGTAAAGATTTGAATAATCTTGAAAGTAGCAGTATTTACACCAATGTTAGTATCGGATTGTTTGATGGTTTCATCGCTTCGTGGCAGGCCAAATACCAATATAATCTCATCCGGCCAGTAACTTACATTAATCGGTATATCGACAATAACTGGCTTCCAATTCTTGAAACTCCGCCTTTTCCTGAATACACAAGTGCACATAGTGTAATCTCAAGGTGCGCAGCAGAGATTTTGAATGAAAGAATTGGTTCAGAATTCAGTTTTACAGATACCGTGGAAACTCGTTGGGGATACCCAGCAAGGACCTTCGAATCGCTAATTCAGGCAGGGATAGAAGTTTCCGATAGCCGTGTTTATGGAGGTATTCATTATAGAATGGGAGTCGACCAAGGTATGAATCAGGGAGAACGGCTAGGTAAAGCAATTCTTCGGGACATTATATTTAAGAAATAACCATTTGGCATTCTCAAAAAACGGAAACAGTCTTGCTAGAGTATCTTGGATCTGCTCTGTTGTCTTGGTTATGTGTTTTTACGCAAAACCCACCTTCTCTCAAGCCTCTAAACTGCCCCTATTTACGCTTCTTGGTGTAGAAGAAACAGGAATTGATTTTATTAATAGGATTGCCGAAAACGACAGCATGAACATTATTTCTCATCCAAATCATTGGAATGGAGGGGGTGTTGCAATTGGAGATTTAAACAATGATGGCCTTGCCGACATATATCTATCAGGAAATAATGTGCCAGATAAACTATACCTCAACCAAGGGAATCTATCCTTCAAAGACATCAGCTCTTCAGCTGGCATAGATGGGTTTAAGGGATGGAAAACAGGCGTTTGTCTGGTTGATATCAATAAAGATGGATTTCTGGATATTTATGTCTCACGAGCTGGCCCGAATTCTTATGCACCTACTAGAAGCACCAATCTATTGTTCTTGAATAATGGAAATGAGACTTTTTCTGAGCAAGCCGAGCAATGGGGTATTAACGATGGAGGGTTATCAATTCAGTCCACCTTCTTTGATATGGATAATGATGGGGATCAAGACTTGTTTGTGATCAATAATAACCACGAGTTATCATTTGGGTCTAACATTTACTCAAAAAAAGTTGATCCGGCAGGTATAAATCATCTTTACAGAAATGATGGTAAGGGTCGTTTTATAGAGATAGGTAATGAAGCTGGGATTTTGCAGGAGAACGTATTGAGCTTGAATACAGTAGCTGCAGATCTGAACAATGATGGGCTAAAGGACATATACGTGAGTAACGACCTAGTTCATTCCGATCATGTCTATCTCAATCAAGGTGAAGGAAATTTTAAGGAAAGTGGAAGAAGCATGTTCAAGCATTACAGTTCTAATGCCATGGGTTGCGATGTGGCTGATTTCAATAATGATGGCCAGCCAGATGTGCTTGTGGCGGATATGTTTCCCGAAAATGCTGAGCGCCAGAAGAACCAAGCAGGAATTACCAACGATTATTTTGAATCGATGGTTAGACAAGGCCACCATCCGCAGTATGTTAGAAATACACTTTCATTAAACAACGGTAATGGAACCTTCAGCGATGTGGCTCATATGGCTGGCGTTGCACATACAGATTGGAGCTGGTGTACACTCTTTGCAGATTTCGATAATGATGGTTGGAAAGACATTCTGATTACCAACTCACTAAAGAAAAACATACTCGATAACGATTTTCGGGTGTACAAGATGGACTCCATTATGAGGTTTATGAGTTTCAATGCCAAGTCAGTTATGTATAAGGAGCTCAATAAGACTCAGTCCTTGTATCTAAAGAATTACTTGTTCAAGAATGATGGTGGATTGACCTTCTCTCAGAAAATGACAGAATGGGGGGTAGATCTTCCAGTAAATACGACAACAGCGGCTTACGGTGATCTAGACAATGATGGAGATTTAGATCTGGTTCTGAATAATCTCGACACTGTTTCCTGGATTTATAGAAATAATTCAGAAGTGGTTCGCTCAAACTCGTTCTTGAGATTTACCAACAATTCTGATTTTCCTTCAGTTGCTGTTTCTGTTTATGCTGGTGGCATTATGCAGTATCAAGCATTTACTGGAACCAGAGGATACCAGTCTTATCCCGAAAACGTTCTTCATTTCGGCCTCAAATCAGCACAGAAAATAGATTCGGTAGTTGTTACTTCTGCAAACAATTACGTTACAACTCTGTATGGTCTAGCGCATCGCCAAACCATTGACCTGAGCCATCATTTTGATCTGAATCAGAACAAGCTGAAAGAAATTCAGCCTGCAGAATCGACAGATGAGTATTTCGAAGACCTTTCAGATTCTGGAAGATTCAAGTATACGCATAGAGAAAATCGATTTGATGATTTTAAGCGAGAACCGCTTCTCTACGAGAAGCATTCCCGACCAGGACCATATTCTTGTATCGGAGATGTAAATAACGATGGACTTGAAGACATATACGTTTCTGGAGCACTGAACATCTCTGGATCCCTATACGTACAAAACGAATCCGGTAGGTTTGAGATACAGCATCAACAATCGTTTACAGATGATAGAATATATGAGGATGGAGGATGCAGTTTCTTAGATGTAAATTCTGATGGTTTTCTTGATTTGTATGTTGGAAGTGCCGGGTACGAATTAGTTGAGGGGTCTGAACTGTTAGAAGATCGGATGTATATTAATAATGGAACAGGATATTTTTCTAGAGATGAGTCTGTAATTCCACAGGTACGAGAAAATACAACTTGTGTAAAGACTGCCGATTTTGATGGCGATGGTAAAGCTGATTTATTTGTTGGAGGAGGCGCGATTCCTGGGAAATACCCACTATTCTCTGGGAGTAGGATTTTAAAGAATGCCAATGGTAAGCTAGTAGATGTAACAAGATTGGTTGCTCCGTTTTTAACGGAAATAGGAGTGGTTAATGACGCTTCTTGGTCTGATTATAACCAAGACGGAAAAACCGACCTTTTTTTAGCCGGAGATTGGATGCCAGTTACCATACTCAAAAACAAAGGGAGAAAGTTTGAAAACGTAACCACAAAAACGAGTTTGGCCATGGCTACTGGGTTTTGGAAAACCATATGCCCAGTGGATATTGACAACGATGGAGATTTGGACTATGTGGTAGGTAATATTGGCCTCAACACAAGGCTACAGTCAAACCAAGAGGAGCCAATTAGAACTTATGTTGCTGATTTTGATGGACACGGCACCATGGACCCTCTTTTGACTTACTATATACAAGGGAAAGAAAGCCTTATTCACACCCGAGATGTTGTGTTGGATCAGATGATATCCTTAAAGAAAAAGTATTTGAGCTACAAGGAGTTCTCTAAAGCGAGTATTGAAGACGTGGTCGGTTCTGAGGCCCATGCTAACAGCATTGTCTTCACTGCTTCAGAATTACGATCGGCTATAATTATAAATCTGGGCGGAGATCAGTTTCTAATGAAATGGTTGCCACTAGAGGCACAGTTGTTTCCAGTTCGTTCAGTAATAACGAAAGACATTAATGCTGATGGTAGGACTGATGTTATTCTTGCTGGAAATGGCCAGGACGCGCACTTTAGCTATGGCAAAGATTTGGCAGGTCAGGGATTGGTTTTGCTTTCGGAAGCGGACGGAGATTTTGCAGTGGTAAAATCGAATATTAGTGGTTTAACGCTTGGCGGTGTTATTACCGCTATGGAGCTAATAAAGCAAAGCAATGATAACATGATTCTCATTTGTTTGGATCAGATTGAGAAAAGCCACGTTTATCGAGTAAAGACTGATGCTACCAAGTAAGACAATCAAAGCGCTTAACTAAATGCACTTCAAATGTTAAATTTCTTACGTAAAATCCATTTTAGAGTCACCATTTCTGCCATTATTGGCGGTGTCCTTTTGTTGTCAAACATAAACATAAGTTTTAGTCAGGAAGTTTGGACTTCCAATGTAGAGAACACCATAATATTTTCATCTCCTCGGCTACACGAGTTAACTGGAGACAGCATTTTAGATGTGGTAGTTGGAGATGGAATCGAAGACAGCATTAGAGGGAATATTCGGGCGTTTGATGGTTTGAATGGCGATCCATTGTGGGCAGTAGAGGTAGATGGAGATATTTTTTCAAGTGCGCTTTTTTACGATGTCAATGCAGATGGCGTGGATGATATAATAATGGGCGGTAGAGACCGTCAATTGCATGCGGTAAATGGATCAACGGGCAATCTTATATGGTCCTTTGATACAACACAAAGCTCTCCCCCGGGAATAGGCTGGATGCAATTTTACAATGCCGAATTAGTACCAGATCAAGATTCGGATGGACTGATGGACATTGTGCTTACCAACGGTGGAAACCCGAACGCGATGGCGGGAGAAGGACCTCGTTTCCCTGGGTGGCTACTATTGGTCTCAAGCCAAGATGGAACTTTGCTAAATCAAGCAATGGTACCGGATAGCGCTGAAACCTATTGTTCTTTGGTTGTGGCAGATTTGGAAAATGATGGTACAATTGATATTGTATTCGGTACCGGAGGAGAAACCTATCCTGGAGGTTTATGGCGAACCACGCTTGATGACCTTTTACTAAATGATCTTTCAAATGCTATTGCCTTTGCTGAGAACGATACGCATGGATATGTTGCGCCTCCTGTATTAGCCGATATTAATAGAGATAATATTCTTGATGTTGTAGCTGCAGATGCCGAAGGGCGCATTGCAGCATACAACGGACTCACCAATCAACTTATGTGGGACTTTCAATTGCCCATCACAGAATGCTATTCTACACCCGCAATAGGACAGTTTACAGGGTCTGATGACCTTGATGTTTACGCCAATATTGGAAAAGGCGTATGGCCCTTTTTTAATAAATATTACCAAGTAATGATAGATGGAGAAACAGGCATTCCTGTTTATTTAGACAGTATTGGTCATCAATTCTCATCCCCCCTGTCCTACGATTTTGATAATGATGGATTTGATGAAGCTCTGTTGTCTTCGAATGCCACATCTATTTTTCAACCGAATACATATAGCTTGTTCCTCATTGATTTCAATGACCAATCGATGTCTACCATACATCAGCAAACCAATTCCGTAAGTGGAGCCAGCACCCCTTGGATAGGAGATTTGGACGAAAATTCCATTTTGGATATAGTACTTGCGGTGAACACGGGTGCTTCCATGTTCAGCTATTCGCTTAAAAGGGTTTCAACCGCCTTTTCCATGATAGAGCCAATGCTATGGGGTTCGTACCATGGGAGTAATTATAATGGGGTGTATGGGTTTATTGAAAATACTCCGATTACAATTTTGGAAAGTAGCGCTTCAGAAAATAATGTGACTTTGATTCCAAACCCTTCAACTGGTTTATTCGAAATTGCCCACCCAAAAGGACTAAAACACGTATCCATATTTAATGGCGCTGGACAGTTGGTCTTTACCAACCGGACTAACTCAACAAAAAAAACTATTGATTTGCGGCATCTTGCAAGAGGCGTATATTTCTTAGAAATGCAGGATTATGAACTAATCTTACATCATCAAAAAATTGTAATTCAATGAGATATACCGCATCGATGGTACTAGTTGCATCACTGCTATTCCCATTCTCAGTATTGAGTCAGCAAATTGTTTGGACCACTGAGTTGGATAGTTGTCAAACTGCAAGTTCTCCAAGATTGACAGATTTAAATGGAGATGGTGTTCTAGACGTGGTGGTTGGAGATGGCATATTCAATGATATTGATGATGTAGGTCATGTTAACGCACTCGATGGAGTTGATGGATCGGTAATCTGGAGAAAACAGGTTGGGTTCGACAAGTTCAACAGCGCTTTGTTTATCGATCTCAATGGCGATCTCACCGATGACATAGTTATATCAGGGAGATTCCCCGAATTATTAGCTATAGACGGAACGGATGGGTCAACTATTTGGGCATTCGATGATCAAACCATTGTACCCCCAACTGGTTGGAAACATTTTTACAATCAGCAATTGCTACCTGACCTCACAAATGACCAGATACCGGAAATATTAGCCTCAAATGGGGGAGAGCAGGATTCTTTGCCTGGAAGTATTTCGAGACCACCGGGTTTTTTGGTGATCATAGACGGAAGTGATGGGACATTGGTCAGCTATGCTGAGGTTCCAGATTCTGCGGAAGTCTATTGCGCTCCAGTAGTTTACGATGTGGACAACGACAATGAATTAGAAATTGTCTTTGGAACTGGAGGAGAAACTCATCCAGGTTCTTTGTGGCTTACCGAATTATCTGATCTCTTGAACGGTAATATTGATAACGCTATCAACTTAGCTCAAAACCAGAGTAAAGGTTTTTTAGGGTCTCCTGCATTGGCAGATATGAATGCTGATGGACGATTGGATATTATTGGTTCTAGCTATGATGGGTATTTGACAGTAATCGATGGAACTACCTATAATGAGATTTGGCGATTTAATATGCCTGGTTCAGAGACATACGTTACACCTGCCATAGGCTATTTTAACGGTGACCAAAACCTAGATCTTTTCATGGGTTTTGGTATTGGGGAGTTTCCATTCTACAATATGCACCGACAATTCCTCTTGGATGGAACAAACGGAGATGTTCTGTACCAAGATAGTCTAGGTTTTATAGGTATG
>CALCGD010000065.1 GCA_937900875.1 uncultured Flavobacteriales bacterium | reverse complement strand
AATCTAAAGGCGTCTCAATTTTGGATGAAATATGAGTTTGACAGTGATGACTACCTACGAAAAAGGCAGACTGGATTTGGAAGCTTTTCAAGTTTAGTTGCAGTGTGAAAGGAAAAGCAGCCAAAACCTTATTTTCATGATTGACTTCTGTCCAAGTAATTTTTAGTGTTTAAATTGGTTTTGATGTAGAAAGTGACTTTCAGAAAAATTCCAAATCCGTATGAATAGAAAAGAATTCGTCAAAATGTGCGGCATTCTAGGTATAGGAATACCCGTGCTAGGAGCATCAACAGGATGTAAAAAGGACAAACATCCTCTTAAAAAAGTGATAATAATTGGCGCAGGAGCTGGCGGATTGGCTGCAGCCTATTTACTTCATCAAAAAGGAATCGATTTCGAATTATTGGAAGCGTCCACAACTTATGGTGGCAGAATGAAGATAAGCACCGACTTTGCAGACTTCCCAATTCCGCTAGGTTCTGAATGGATTGAAACCGACACAGGCATTTTTAATGAGATTGTAAACGACAGTTCTGTACAGGTTAATCTCACCACAATTCCAGACAATCCAGACAGGAAATTCGTTAACTATTCATGGTTCAATTTCTTTGAAGACTACGTTGTTCCTTCTGTATCAGATAAAATAAGATTCGGTACAATAGTCGATAACATCAACTACCAAGGAGATGAAGTGGTGGTTACTACCCAAAACGGACAGTTTACCGCTGACCGCGTGATTGTAGCTGTGCCACTGAAGATACTGCAAGATGGAGACATCACTTTCTTACCCACTTTACCACAGGCTAAACAAAACGCCATTGCCAGCATACGCGTTTGGGAAGGATTCAAAGCATTCTTTGAATTCACCGATAATTTCTATGATGATATGCAATTCACCATCACACCGGAAACAGACGGTGAGAAGTGGCATTACGATGCCGCTTATGGTCAGAATTCCTCAAAAAATATTCTTGGACTATTTGTGGTAGGAACCCCCGCAGTACCTTATACTTCTCGTTCTGGAGATGACCTGCGAGATTTCATATTGGCAGAACTGGACGGTTTGTATGGCGGTCAGGCAACACAGAAATATGTGAAACACATTGTACAGAATTGGGACAATGAGCCGTTTATTAAAGGCGGATACATAACAGACCATGCCGACTACTCTAAAGTTGCAAAACTTGGTGAATCGGTTCAAGACAAGGTCTATTTTGCGGGAGGCGCGTATACGGATGGCGAGGACTGGGTTTCGGTGCATACCGCAGCCCGTTCTGCAAAAGATGCGGTAGATAAAATGGTTGACTGAGCCATTGCAAGAACAAAAATCAAAGCACGTGAAACTGAAGATGTACGTGAGCCCTTAATGGTAGACAGAGAATGCCTGTCGGATTACAATAGAGATCAACAGCCAGTTAGATACTACCAATGGGTGAGTACGGCAAGATAAGTCTCCTCAGAAGCACATTCAGCTTTACTTAAAACTCACAGTTCTTAGGCGTTCTCGGGAAAGGAATAACGTCTCTTACGTTGGTCATACCCGTAATGAACATCATCAAACGCTCAAAGCCAAGACCAAACCCACTGTGCTCCACTGTTCCAAACTTGCGGGTATCTAAATACCACCACACGCTTTCTTCTGGAATGTGAAAGTCTTTGACTTTTTGAAGCAATACATCATAACGCTCTTCACGTTGAGAACCACCTACAATTTCACCAATACCTGGGAATAGGATATCCATTGCCGCAACAGTTTTTCCGTCTTCATTCAGCTTCATGTAAAAAGCCTTAATCGTTGCTGGATAACCTGTAATAATCACAGGTTTCTTGAAATGCTTTTCAACTAAAAAGCGCTCGTGCTCACTTTGCAAATCAACGCCCCACTCCTCTACCGGATATTGGAATTGTTTCTTCTTATTTGGTTTTGAGTTTCTAAGAATGTCAAACGCCTCTGTGTATGTAATTCGAGCAAAATCGTTCTCCGATGCGAAACGCAACTTTTCTAACAACTCCATTGGCTGACGCTTATCCTGCGGCATACCTTTTTCCTCTTGTGCTATTCTATCAGAAAGGAATTGCAAATCATCTGGGCAAGTTTCCATCACATACTTAATCACCTCTTTAAGGAAATCTTCTGCAAGGTCCATGTTGCCATGAATGTCGCAGAAAGCAACTTCTGGCTCAATCATCCAAAACTCCGCCAAGTGACGAGAAGTGTTGGAATTCTCAGCACGGAAAGTTGGTCCAAAGGTGTAAACCTTAGAAAGTGCCATGGCAGCCAATTCAGCTTCCAACTGACCAGTTACGCATAGGTTAGTCACCTTACCAAAGAAGTCTTCAGAATAGTCTACAGAACCATCTTCGGTTAGAGGTGGGTTCTTTGGGTCGAGCATCGTCACTCTAAACATCTCTCCCGCTCCTTCTCCATCCGTTCCTGTAAGAATTGGTGTGTGAACGTTGAAGAAACCTCTATCGTTGAAGTACTTATGAATGGCAAACGTAAGAGCGTGTCGCACTCGAAAGACAGAGCTAAATGTGTTGGTACGCATGCGCAGATGAGCGTTCTCACGCAAGAATTCCAAACTGTGCTTCTTAGGCTGAATTGGGAATTTATCTGGGTCGGCAACGCCATGTACTTCTAATGAAGTAGCCTTTACCTCTACCGATTGGCCTTTGCCTTCGCTTGCAACCAACTGACCCGTAATAGAAACACAGGCACCCGTTGTAACCGTAGCTAAATCGGCTTCTTTAAACAGATTTTCAAGTTCAAAAACGCACTGAATGTTATTTACTGTAGAACCATCATTCATGGCCACAAAATTCACATACGCATTGCCACGTTTGGTTCTTACCCATCCTCTTACGGTAACTTCTCTATCTAAATCTTGAGAAGTCAATAACTGTTTTACGCTTTCCATTGCATTTTTTTTGACGGGCGCAAAGATAGAACAGGGAATTTGTTGAACGGTCAAATAGATTAAAAAGACCTTGATTTTGAACCTTATTCTATGATTAATGTTGCATCATTGAAAACTTAGGAAACTTTTAACATTGTTTTCGTTTCCATCGTTTTTAAACTATTACATTTGCCGCCCGAAGTGGAAGAAAAAGCACAAAATATTCTCAATCAAACCAGAGTTTTGTTCATGCAGTATGGCATTAAGAGCCTTACCATGGATGACATTGCACGGCATTTGGGAATGTCTAAAAAGACGCTTTACCAATCGTTTTCAGACAAGTCTGATTTAGTTCTGCAAGGAATTAAAGCACACATGACAGAGGAACGAGAGGCGTTGGAGAACATTCATACTGCCAGCGAGAATGCCATAGACGAGATGTTTCTGATGTCGAAGCACGTAAGTGGTCATTTACAGCAAATGCACCCTTCTATTCTCTTTGATATGGAGAAGTATTACCCGAAGGCATTTGCGCAGTTTGAAGAATACAAGTTGAAGATTGTAATGTCTTGTCTAGCCAGAAACATGGAAGAAGGCATTGAACAGGGTTTGTACAGAGACAATCTGAACATTCCAATTGTAGCTGGGCTATATGTTGGACGAATGGACCTTTTCTTCGACCAAAAATTATTTCCATCAAGCAAGTACAGTCCGAAGGATGTTTATTTCGAAGCAATCCGCTACCACATTAGAGGAATTGCCAGCGAAAAAGGCATGGAATACCTGAGAGACAAGTTTAAATCATTAGATACACAGCACCCTATTTTTTAGCAGATGAGGAAACTACTCATACTCACCATTGGCATTTTCATTTCAGGCTTAACGCAGGCGCAAGACGCCAATGTTATGGAACTCAGCGTTCAGGACGCGGTGCTTTATGCATGGGAAAACAGTCATAAATCTAAAACTGCCTCTATCGATGTGCAGCAAGCAGACAAAGATGTTTGGATTCAGGCAGCTCGTGGATTGCCTATTGTAAAGGGAAACTTTGGTTTCAACAATTTTTTAGATCTACCAACTTCTGTGTTTGATGCTTCGGCATTCAACCCCCTAGCCCCTCCAGGAGAATTGGCAGAACTGCAGTTCGGTCAGCCGTACACGATGGAAGCAGGTGTAAATGTTGGTTTACAATTGTTTGATGGTTCTTACATCATTGGTGTAAAGGGTGCCAAAGGCTTTCAAAAGTTAGCGCGAGATATGGAAAGAATGACCAAGAATGAGGTCAAAACCATTGTTGGCGATGCTTATTACACTTCCCAGATTGCTAAAGAGAATGTTCGCTTATTGAACGAGAACATTTCGAATATGGAGAAGACAATTGAGGAGACAAATGCTCTCTTCAAAGAAGGTTTTACTGAGGAAATGGACGTGGAGCAACTGGATTTGTTGATGAATCAGATGAAGAACCGTGCAAAGCAGGCAGAACGTCAGCACCAAGCCACGGTTAACCTACTCAAGTATAAAATGGGAATGCCCATTGACACAAAAGTTGCCTTGTCTGATGACCTTGAAACACTTTGGGGACTGCAATCGAACGATGAGCTGATGGCAACAGAACTTGATTTGGACAATAACCTCGCCTATGACCTTATCAAACAAGATATTGTAATGCATGGCTACTTAGTAAAGTTGGAAGAGGCGAAGTATTACCCACGACTGAATGCCTTTTTCGATTATAAGCATCAAGCCTTCCGAGATAAGTTTGACTTTTTCGACTTCGACAAATCTTGGTATCCACAAACCCTTTGGGGAGTTTCGTTAAGTGTTCCTATTTGGGATAACCTTGGCGGATTGGCAAGCATCAACAAAGCCAAACTGCAACAGCAAAAGATTAAAAACAAGCTAGCAGACACAGAACAGGCGTTGAAGCTTCAGGCAGTTACAGCCAAGGATGATTTTACATCTGCATTGGAACAGTTGGTAACCAGCCAAGAAAACATCAATCTGGCGACACGCATCAAGGAAAAAATGTTGATTAAATACAACGAAGGGTTGGCTTCAAGCATGGAATTGACCACCGCAGAAAACCAACTAATTGAGGCACAGGCCAACTATATCAACACACTATTCTCGGCTATGAACGCCAAACTACAAATGAAAGTAGTACTCGAAAACAACTGATCAAAAACGCATTTACTATCCCAACTATGAGAACAAATATTTTAATCGTTGCCGTATTGCTAGGACTTGCCTCCTGTGGTGGAGAACCAACAATGGAGGAGAAAAACGCAGCGCTAGATGCCAAGAAGGTTGAATTAGCAAAGCTTCAGAATGAAATCCATAAGATGGAGGCTGCCCTAATGGCAGAAGATTCTACGTTTACTAAAAAAGAGGAAGCAGGAATTCTGGTGGAAGTAAAGGAAATTACTCCGGAAACATTCAACCATTTCTTTGAGGTTAATGGAAGTGTTGAAGCCGTAGAGCAAGCTAATGTGAGCCCAGAACAAGGCGGACAGATTAAGCAAATTATGGTGAAGGAAGGTGACCGCGTTGCGGCTGGTGCCACTCTTGCCCAATTGAACACGAGCGTTATTCAAAGCAACCTACAGGAGATTGACAACGGAATTGAGTTAGCTCAGACTGTTTACGACCGTCAGGCTCGTTTGTGGGAACAAAAGATTGGTTCCGAAATCCAGTATTTAGAAGCGAAGAACAGATTAGAGAATCTTCAGAAAAAACGCGCTACAGTTACCGCGCAAATGGCAATGAGTACCCTCAAAGCCCCATTTGCAGGAGTTGTAGATCGCATCTACCAAAAAGAAGGCGAGTTGGCTGCACCTGGCCAACCTGTTCTAACATTGGTAAACATGAACGAAATGAAAGTGAAAGCTGATGTTTCTGAAAACTATGTTCAGGCAGTAAAGCCTAATGCTGAAGTTGATGTCGATTTCCCTTCATTCGGAATGAGCACAAAATCAACTATCCGTTCGGTAAGCAACATCATCAATCCTTTGAATAGAACATTCAGCGTTGAGGTAAGAATTCCGAATAACAGCGGTTCCTTAAAACCTAACGGAATTGCAACGATAAGAATCAAAGATTTTGAAGCTGATAGCTCGTTAGTCGTTCCTGCAATTAGCATTGGTAGAGACGCCAAAGGAGCCTATTTGTTCGTGATTAACGAAGAAGAAGGAAAAACAAAAGCATTTAAAAAGTACGTAACCACCGGCCGAAGCAGCAACGGAAGAACCCGTGTTACTGAAGGACTTTCTGTTGGCGATAAAGTTGTGGTAGAAGGCTACAACGAAGTTGCTAATGGCGAATTGGTTCGCATTCAAGGATAAGCTAAACGCATTGTAAACACCATCGTTTATGAGTACCGAAAAAACAGAGAATACAGGAGTGAATAAAGAGTTTGGGCTATCCTCACTCTCGCTTCGCAACAGCACCAGCGTGCTCATCCTTACATTCCTCATTATTGCCGGAGGAATATTGGCCTACTCCACCATGCCCAAGGAACTTTTTCCTGAGGTGGTTATGCCACAGATTTATGTAAGAACGGTTTATCCAGGAAACTCGCCTGTTGATATTGAGAACCTGATTACCCGTCAGATTGAAAAGCAAATTAAGCCGCTTAAAGGCATTAATGAGCTGAAATCTACTTCCGTTCAAGACAACTCCATCATCATTGTAGAATTCAATACTGATGTTCCTGTAGATGAAGCCCTGCTAGATGTAAAAGATGCTGTAGACAAAGCAAAGAGTGATTTACCAAGCGATTTGGACATAGATCCAATTGTGATGGAGATCAACATGTCGGAGATGCCCGTGCTTAACATCAACCTTTCGGGAGATTATAGCGTGGACGACTTGAAAGATTATGCTGAGATGCTTCAGGATAAAATGGAAGTCATCCCAGAAGTTTCTTCGGTCGATTTAAGAGGAGCACTTGAACGTGAAATCAACATCAATGTTGACGTACACAAGATGGAGCAGGTTGAAGTAAGCTTTAACGACATCGAAAACGCCATTGGCTACGAAAACATGAGCATTTCTGGCGGAGACATCCTTATGGATGAAACCCGAAGAACCATTCGTGTTTCGGGCGAATACACCAACATGGACCAGATTGCCAACACCATTGTGAAGGCAGAATTTGGGAACATCATTTACCTGCGAGATATTGCCTCTGTTGAAGACGGATACAAAGAGCGTGAAAGCTATGCACGTTTGGGTGGAGATCCTGTAGTCTCGCTTGATGTGGTGAAAAAATCGGGTGAAAACCTATTGAATGCTACGGATCAGGTCTTCGCCATTTTGGCCGATGCCCAAAAACATCGTTTTCCTTCAGACTTAAAAGTTACAATTACCAACGACCAAAGTGATCAGGTTCGAGGGCAGCTTTTGAACTTGGAAAATAGCATTTACTCAGGTGTAATTCTAGTGGTACTTGTACTGCTTTTCTTCCTCGGATTGAGAAATGCCTTGTTTGTTGGAATTGCAATTCCGCTTTCAATGCTTTTGAGTTTCACTATTCTTGGTGCTATGGGTGTAACCATCAACATGATGGTACTATTTGCACTTATTCTTGCCTTGGGAATGTTGGTTGACAACGGCATTGTTACAATTGAAAACATCTACCGTTTATACTCCAACGGTATGTCAAAAAGAGACGCTGCTCGCTACGGTGTAGGCGAAATTGCAGTTCCAATTATATCATCTACAGCCACCACTTTGGCAGCCTTTGCTCCTCTCCTGTTTTGGGATAGCATTATGGGAGAATTCATGAAATTCTTACCAATTACGCTGATTGCTGTACTCGGATCATCTCTGTTTGTTGGATTGGTAATCAACCCAGTTTTTGCAGCTCTTTTCATGAAAAAAGAAGACAGCAAGGCAGGTGTGAATTGGAAATCTCTTCTAATAACGGTCGGAATTGAAGTTTTACTAAGCGTTGCGTTTTACGTTTCAGGCAATTTTAGTTTAGGAACCATTTTCGCCATGTTGGCAATACTAACGGTTATTAATGCCTTCGTTCTTCGTCCAGTTTCATTCTGGTTCCAGAATACGCTACTAGTTTGGGTTGAGAATGCCTACTTGAACACGCTTAGGTGGAGCCTCTCAACTTGGAAACCATTTGCACTCTTCGCTTTTACGGTAATTCTAATGTTTGCTTCATTTATGATTACCGGAATGATTGGCCCCCAGGTTGAGTTCTTCCCAGCAAATGACCCGAAGTACATCAATATATTTGTTGAAGCTGCATCCGGAACCGACATCGAGAAAACCAATCAAACTGTATTGGATATTGAAGCTGAGGTGGAGCAAATCATTGACCCTTATCGCCCAGCTGTAAACTCGGTTGTAACCAACATTGGAGATGGATCTAGCGACCCGATGGATGGCCCACCAGCTGGGGAAACTCCTAATCGAGCCAAGATTACCATCTCTTTTAAGGAATGGGAAAAGCGCGAGGGAATTTCTTCTTCTGATGTAATGAAGGCATTGAGTGAGAACCTGACTAAGCGTCCAGGAATCATCATGAACGTTCAGAAAAACCGTGAAGGTCCTCCCGCAGGTAAGCCTATCAACATTGAGGTTAGTGGTGAAGAATTTGAAGACTTAATTGCACTTGCCGAAAAAATTAAAGCAGATGTAGCAGCTCAAAACATTCCTGGTGTAGAAGGATTAAAACTCGACTTAGAGACGGGTAAGCCAGAATTAATGGTGAATGTAGACCGAGCGCGAGCGCGTATGTTCGGTTTAAGCACTGCTCAGATTGGAGGAACACTTAGGACAGCCTTATTCGGAAAGGAAATCAGCAAGTTTAAAGAAGGAGAAGACGAATACCCAATCATGCTCAAATTAAAGGATGATTATCGGTACGATGTAAGTTCACTTTTGAACCAGAAAATCACTTTCCGAGATATGACCACTGGCAAAATCAAGCAAATTCCAATCTCGTCTGTGGCAGATGTTTCTTTCTCCAGTTCGTATGGTTCTGTTAAAAGACGTGATCAAGACCGAACTATTACAATTTGGTCCAATGTGATTGAAGGATATAATGCCACCGAAATCAACGCACAGATTAAGGAAGAATTTGAAAATTATCCGATGCCAGAAGGCTATTCCGTTCGGTTTACAGGAGAAAGTGCTGAGCAAGAAAAAGCTGCAGCATTCTTAGGCAAAGCATTTATGATTGCTATTGCTCTTATTGTCTTGATTCTGGTTTCTCAGTTCAATTCGGCTATCAAACCACTAATTATTGTTGGTTCTGTTGCCTTCAGTACCATTGGCGTATTCTTAGGAATTATCGCTTTTGGAGATACCATTTCGGTTATCATGACTGGAATTGGTATTGTTTCACTGGCTGGAATTGTGGTAAACAATGCTATCGTACTAATCGATTACATCGACCTCACTAGGGCGCGTAAACGTGAAGAACTCGGAATGCGAGAAGGCAGTGTCCTTCCATTGAATGAAGCAATTGAATGTATTGTTGAAGGAGGAAAAACACGTCTTCGTCCGGTTCTTCTTACGGCAATTACCACCGTGTTGGGTCTACTCCCACTCGCCACCGGTATGAACATCAACTTCTACACGCTTTTCAGCGAGTTGAATCCTCACATTTATTTTGGTGGAGATAACGTAGCGTTTTGGGGACCAATGGCTTGGACCGTTATCTACGGACTATCGTTTGCCACTTTCTTAACCTTAATCGTGGTTCCTGTTATGTACCTACTTGTAGAGCGAATTAAGATTGCTTTTGTGAAGCCTGAACTACCTGAATGAGCAGAAGCCTAATGAGTCTTACATACGAATCAGAAGAGCAAAAGTGGAACATCATTAAGATGGCCATTGAGCAGCATATGCCCGCTAATAAAATCTTCGGTCTCAAGATTATTGAAATCAGAGATGGCTACGCCAAGATTCACGTTCCGTTTAAGGAAGAGTTTATTGGCGATTTTATTCATGGCCTTTGGCATGGTGGCATCATAGCTAGCATTGCCGATTCTGCCGCTGGAATTGCAGCTTCAACCGCTCTTACTGATGCTAGAGACAAACTCAATACTATCGACCTCAGAATCGACTACCTGAGCGGTGCCGTTAAAGAAGATCTATATGCCGAAGCCGAATTACTGAAAGTCGGAAAACGCATCATCAAAGTAGACGTTAAACTCTATCAGAAAAGTAAAGGCACGGTTGCGCTCGGAAGAGGTGCATTCAGCTTATTGAAGTTTGAGGAATAGATTGACCCGCTGATACCTATTTCTGAAGTATGTTTGCAACAAACTCATTCTCATGTCTGAACAGAAAAAAGGCCGGGTAACTGGCATTGGCGGAATCTTCTTCAAGAGCAAAAGCGCAAAAGAACAGCGCGATTGGTACAGTCAGCATTTAGGATTGGTTACCAACGACTATGGTTCTCTGTTTGAATTTAGAGACTCCGCTAACCCCGAAAAGAAAAGCTATTTACAATGGAGTCCGTTTGATGAAGACACCAAGTATTTTGAGCCATCAAAACGTGAGTTCATGATTAACTACCGTGTAGAAAACATGGTGGAATTAGTAGAGCAATTAAAGTCGGAAGGTGTAACTATCTGCGATGCAATTGAAGAATTCGATTACGGCAAATTCGTTCACATATTAGATCCTGAAGGAAACAAAATAGAATTGTGGGAACCAGTTGACGAAACCTTTACCGAGTCGGAGGGTGACAAAACAACTAAGTGAATCTCGCAAATGATATTTTAATGACATTCTCATTGAAAATGTCTTAGAAATTCATGCTCTGAATTAACCCATTCTATTTAATGAATATTGATTTCGCCTTAAGTTTTATTCGCAAGTCCATCATAGCACTTATCATTATAGCACTTAGCTCTTGGGCAGTTTGGTGGGCAGCCACTTTGGTTCATT
>CALCGD010000064.1 GCA_937900875.1 uncultured Flavobacteriales bacterium | reverse complement strand
AAAGCATTTACAAAAAGGGCATCGTGCTGAATGTCTACAAGGATTCGGCAAGGTCAGAACCGATTTTTCAGTTTAAGCCAAGCTTCCGATTCCAAACCAGATTTGAAGCTTCAGGCAATCCCGATGGCGGAGAAAAATGGGAATCAAATTTTCTAATTCGCAGAGCTCGACTTAAGTTCGATGGCTTTGTTCTCAATCCAAGAATTGTATACAAAGTAGAACTTGCTCTCAGCCCAAGCGACTTAAGATCAACATCAGATTTTAAGGAAACTGGAGGAGCTGCAAAGGTGGTTCTAGATGCAGTACTTAAATGGAAATTCTATGAGAGCAAAAACAAGAATCATGGTCTAACACTCTGGGTTGGTCAAACCAAGCAGCCTGGTAACAGACAACGATTGGTTTCTTCGCAAGCATTGCAATTGGTAGACCGAAGTCAGGTAAACAGCATATTTAACCTTGACCGAGATTTAGGTCTTCAATTACATGGCTCTTTCAAGGCAGGAAACGTAGTTATCCGACCAATTTTCGCCATCGCAAAAGGAGAAGGAAGAAACGTGATCTCAACCAACATTGGAGGGTTTAGCTACACAGGAAAATTGGAACTTCTACCGTTGGGTGAATTCAGCAGTAAAGGAGACTATTTTGAAGCCGATTTGAGTAGAGAAGACAAGCCGAAATTATCTATTGCAGCAGCCGCTAACTACAATCATGGTGCTTCTAGACAGACACAAACAGGTGTTTTTCTTATTGATACTGCTGGAGATTATATGACGAATAATTTGCTCACCGTATTTGCGGACATGATGTTTAAATACAAGGGCTTTTCATTCCTTACCGAATACGCATTCAAGCAAACATTACTTCAGAACGGGCAGTCCTTATCTGTTACAGACAGTACGTTGATTTCTGCTGATGGGAAGACCTACCGAACTGGTTATGGAATCAGCGCTCAGGCTGGGTATTTATTCAAGCATGATATTGAACTTGCGGCTCGTTATACGCGAGTAGTGCCTGATTGGAGTAAAAGCTTTACTAGTTCAGACGAATACACAGTAGGCCTCTCAAAATACATTGTAGGACACAAACTGAAGGTTCAGACAGATGTTACGTTGGTTGATGAGTTTAACGAACCAGATTACTCGGTTCGATACCGACTTCAAGTGGAAGTTTCTTTCTAAAACCC
>CALCGD010000063.1 GCA_937900875.1 uncultured Flavobacteriales bacterium | reverse complement strand
AAACTTATTCTGAAATGCCCTGATCATTTGTGGCATTTAGACGCGCTTTTAGATGTTTTTCCGGATGCTTGCATTGTTTGGACGCACCGAGATCCCAGTAAGAGTATTCCGAGTTATTGCAGCCTAGTTTCACTTAATTGGCGCTTGCTGTACGGACAATTCGACCCTAAAGAAATTGGACCGTATATAGAAGAACGTTTTATTCAAGGTATTGACCGTGGTTTGGCGGTAAGAGAAAGGGTTGGGGAAGAGCGTTTTATAGATATCAACTTTAAAACACTGCTGCACCAGCCAGTGGAAGCAGTGAATAAAATCACGTCTCATTTTAACCTTACTCCTGTAAGTGAAGCTAAAATGGATGCTTATTTAAAGCGTGACCGACCAGACAATAGGGGAAAACATGCGTACACGGCCGAAACGTATGGCTTAAATACTAATGCCATTAAATCGCATTACAAGGAATACATAGAGCGGTTCAACATATCGGTGAACTAAGTATCTGTGAGCAGATCATTACATTCGCAATGCACAAAAGTGCTTTTGGATGGCTCAGTCAGAATTAAATCGATTTCTACAAGTATTTCAAACGCTTTTTCAGGATGGAAACAGCTTGATAAACGCTGATACACAATTCAGGAATTTGGAGGAATGGTCTTCCATGCAAGCGCTAATAGTAATTGCTGCCATAGATGAGCATTTTGGTGTTACAGTTGCAGAGCGGGAGTTTAGGGAGGCGAAAACGGTAGCTGACCTTCATCAATTAACCATTAAGAAGTAGAATGCCAGCTCTTGTTAGCAATGGTGTAAAACTGGTCGGGATTTCGGCAGCTGTTCCTCACACAAGAGAAGATAATCAGCATCTTGATTCATTGTCTGAAAAGGCGAAGTCTGAGATTATTAATCAAGTTGGTATCCGGTATAGATATGTGTCTAATAGCACCGAAACGGCTGCTGATTTATGTCAAATTTCCGCAGAAAAACTGCTAGATAAATTAGGGTGGAAAGCATCGGAAATTGGGCTGATGATTTTGGTAACACAAACACCAGATCACATTGTTCCAGGGTCTGCATCTCAACTTCAGCACAAATTGGGCTTGCCAGAAAATGCTATTTGCATAGATGTTAATCAGGGGTGCGCAGGCTATGTTTACGGCATGTCAGTTTTAACCGGATTGATGAATGCGTATCAGATTCCGAAGACGCTACTTTTGGTTGGAGATACGATTACTAAGATTGTTTCTCCGAAGGATAATTCGTTGTGGCCCATTTTTTCAGATGCAGGTTCGGCAACAGCTTTTGAGTTGAATTCGGAAGCTGCACCAATGCACTTTAAGCTTGGCTCGAAAGGTGTCGATTTTGAGGCAATCCATGTTCCTCATGGTGGGTTTCGATATCCGATTAACGATGCATCTCTTAAGCCTGAAAGCATATCAGAAGGAGTGGTTCGTCAGAAAAATCATTTAAGTATGAATGGCCAGGCGGTCTTCACATTTGGCCTGTCTAAAGTCGCATCAAGCATAAATGCATTACTTGATGAGCAGAAAATTACAGCCCTAGAATTGGATTATTTAGTATTACATCAGGCAAATCAACTGCTCAATAACTCCATCGTTCGTAAAACCGGATTTGAAGCTAAACAGGCACCAAGTTCTCTTTATGATTTTGGAAATACCAGCTGCGCAACCATTCCTGTTACCCTAGTCTCTCAGTTGTCAGACGAACTCAACTCGAACTCGCTAAAACTGATGCTCACGGGCTTTGGTGTTGGATTATCGTGGGGTAGCGTAATTTTAAGCACCGAAAAAGTGCAGTGTCTTCCAATGATATATACATGATAAATAAGCCCGACATAACCGTTGTGGTGCCTGTGTATAACAGCATTGAAACACTAGAACCGCTCTATTCCGCTGTGGCTGTATGCATGCAAAAACTTCGAAAAACTTACGAGGTTTTGTACGTGGATGATGGAAGTGCGGCAGATACGTGGAAAGAGCTGAAGCGGGTTAAAAACAAGTTCGGAGATCAAGTTTCTATTATTCGATTAGGTAGAAATTATGGTCAAAATGCAGCAACTGTTTGTGGCATAACGCATGCAAAAGGTAGTATCGTTATTACAATTGATGATGATCTTCAAACGCCTCCTGCCGAGATAGAGAAGTTGGTGAAAGCATACGAATTATCTGAGGCAGCAGCTGTTTTCGGAATTACCCCTCAGCAACGGAATCCAATCGTAAAGCGATTGGGTTCATACATGATAAAGCAAATTTTTAATTGGGTTGATGGTGCAGATATTGGTTCCTCTTTTCGGCTTATTTCTCCAGAATTGACGGAGAAACTCAACCGACAGACACACGACCAACTTTTTCTCAATCAAGTAATTCATTGGTATACTGATGAGATTGAAAAAGTGGAGGTTGAGCATGTTTCTAGAGATGAAGGAAAATCAGGATATTCATTTTTTGGACTAACAGGGATTGCACTTCGCCTCATTTTCTTCTACACCGATTTCCCGCTTCGTATTATGAGTTATTCTGGGTTACTGATCGCCTTCATTTGCTTCAGTCTTGGTATATTTTTCATTTACGAAAAGCTTGTAATTGGCACCGAAGCTGGTTTCGCATCCATCATTACTGCCATCTTTTTCGCCACTGGAATAATTATTCTTTGCTTGAGTATTCTTGGAGCATACATCAGCAGAATTTACGCTGATAGAATTAAGAAACCTGTTTATTCCATTAAAACGCGGCTTTAATGCGCCTCGAACGCTACGGAATTGCCCTTGACACATTAAAATCTGAACATCTTGAGATGGTTCGGCTTTGGCGTAACCAAGACTTCGTGCGCAATAACATGCAGTTTAAGGGTGTTCTATCTAGAACTGATCAAGAAAAGTGGTTTTCTAGATTAGATGAATCCAATAATTTATACTGGATTATTCAATACAATCATTACCCAATTGGGCTTATACACATAAAGGAAATAGACTTGGATTCCGGCACGGGTGAAGCTGGAATTTTCATCGGAGAGCCGTCTTTTCTAGAAATGCCACAGTCTATGTTGGCCATTCTTTTTATGATGGAATTGGCATTTTACGTCTTGAGTTTAAAGACACTTAAGGCCAAAATTCAAGCAGGAAACCACCATTCCATTCGCTTTAATAAGCAACTTGGTTATAGCTTAAAATCTGATGATGAGTCTGACTTTCAATACTACACGGTAAATGAAAGTAAGTTTGAAGAGGCAACAGAAAAGTTGCGTCAAAGTGCCGCAAAAATGTACGGCAACAAGACTGGAGTTAAGCTATCATCAAGAGACTTAAACCTGCACAGCAAGCTTGGTGCAATAGCAGT
>CALCGD010000062.1 GCA_937900875.1 uncultured Flavobacteriales bacterium | reverse complement strand
AGTGTCACTTAACACTATCCCTTTAACAGTACACTTTTAGCTGACGTCATACAGTGGCATTAACCGATTCTACTAAGTCTGGTATGGAGATGGGTTTAAGAATGTATCCAATAGCGTGAGATTTAATTGCTCGTAACGCATAATGCTCATAGGCAGTCACAAAAATCACTTCATAGTCGTATTTGGGTAGGTCTGGTAATAAATCGAAGGTTGTATTGTATTTAGACGATGCTTGGGCAATTTCGATATCAAAGAATAGAAGCCTCGGTCGCTGTTTGGTAATTATCTCTAACGCCTCTTCTCCAGAAGCAACAACACCAATTACTTCAATATCGGTACAGTATTCCGTTACAAACTTTCTTAACGAATTCCTTCCCTTTTCTTCGTCATCTAGTATTATAGCTGTGTACATCTATCAGTTCAATTATTAATTCCCAGCTTCATCGCAAGTTCAACGCGTGTTCCATTAGGCCTATTGTTATCAAAAAGGTCAATGAATTGCATATCAATTCGGTCATTCTCACCGTTATTGATAATCTCAATTCTCTCCTTAATAATATCGGCCGCTTTGCTTACGTGGTCTTTCCTTCTTTCCTTATTGATGGCCTCAGACCGTTTTCGTCCAACTCCGTTGTCCTCAACAGAAATAACAAGTACACCACTGCCAGCAAGTTTAAATGATATTCTTAGCCGCCCAACACCTTCTTTGTAGCGTAATCCATGAAGAATAGCGTTTTCCACAATAGGCTGTAAAATCATGGTCGGAATTCGGTATTCGTCTGGATCAATTTCTTTAGCAACATTAAATTCGAATTCAAACTTGTTGTCCAAGCGCATTCTCTCTAACGCTATGTAATAGGATAGGAGCTTGATTTCTTTGGACAAGGTGATAAACCTATCGTCAGAAGATTCTAAAAACAACCTCATTAATTTGGAGAAATCAGTCATGTATCGGTTGGCTTCCAACACATTATTACTCACAAAACAATCTTGAATGCTGTTTAGCACATTAAAAACGAAATGAGGATTCATTTGAGATTGGAGCGCATTCAATTTAAGTTCTGCAATTCGGTTATTCATCTCTGCTCGCTCTCGGTCTTGTTTGCGCAATTGCTTTATTCTTATTAGAAAAAAGCTGATGATAGCGGCTGATGAACTTAAAAAGGCCACTACTAGAAACCAAGTGGTCTTCCACCAATGTTGCTTTACCTTTATTTCGAGTATGATATTCTCTTCGGATGAAACTCCGTTAATGTCTTTTGCAGATAAGCGAAACGTATAATTTCCTGCAGGTAAAAACGGGTAGTGTACGCGTGTGTCTTCCGTTTCTTGCCAATCTACAT
>CALCGD010000061.1 GCA_937900875.1 uncultured Flavobacteriales bacterium | reverse complement strand
CCAGTAGAAATTGAAAACAAAAAAGGAGGCAAAATGCCTCCTTTTTTGTGGAGCCAGAGGGAATAAAGTCGAACCCTTGGAATGACATTCTGAAGCTAATTCAATTGGATAAGGACACTCAGAAAGCTGGAAATGGTCTTTTTCATAAACCTCCACGTCACTAGAATACCGCCCCCAACGATTTACATGCTATGAAAAACAGCATTTTGTCTTCAGCCGAGACTATTGGGCAAAGGTCGAACCACATTAAAGGGTATTATGCTATTGCGACAGCGCTAGATGCCGAGAGCAAATAAGGTTTTACGGCTATGAGAAATAGGGCTTTTGCGCTTTCATCACGGGCCGAAAGGACAAAAGCCAAACCCTTTGAAGGCTTTTATGGCTCTTTCAGTCCTTGGCAAAACGATGAAATAATTTACACTATTCCTGTTTCGCAGCCCTATCATGAACGCGAACATCATAAGGCCTTGACCTTCTTTCCCAAAACTGAGCAGTTTGGAAAACCAGCCCTAGTCGGCTGAATTCATTTGTACATTACTTTGGCTTACATCTTGGGGTAATCCGTTAAACACCAATGAAATCAGGAACAGTTTTATTATCTATTTTTTTGCTCCTCACCTATTGCGGTTATGCCCAAGTGAAGGTTTTCAAAGGAACATCTACTTATTCAAGTGATGTCTTATTCAATATTGAAGACGGGGAGGTCTATAAGAAGAACAGTACCTACTCTAGCGATGTAATTCTCACCATTAGAAAAAACAAGATTTACAAAGAGAACAGCTCGTATTCAAGTGATGTATTATACACCATTGTGGATGGAAAGGTGTATAAAGGCAATTCAACATACAGCAGCGATATTGTGTTTACCATCAAAGACGGCAAGGTCTACAAGAAAACCTCTACCTACAGTAGCGATGTACTGGCAACCATAAAAGATCTGAGGGTTTATAAAGAAAATTCTAGCTACAGCAGCGACATTCTTTTCAGCTATAATGGCTTTCTAACTCTAGAAGAATTTGTGGCCATTTGGCACGTTTTCAAATATGAATTCTGAAAGTTCCATCAAGGCTACCTGTTAAACTACCGCTAGCAATTCAGTTTTGAAGAACATCCGAACAAGACTACGGAACCTTTCAAGCCGATCAGCAAATTTCTCATCCGTGAGCATATAAACTCCAACCTCAAGTATCAGCTTTTGTTATGCTCCCATTTAGGCTTTTCAGCCTTCGATTTTGAACAAAATAAAGTAGAAGTAACCCAACAAAAAGTAAAGGATAAACCAAGCAAAATATTACAAAGTTTATTTCATAATAAGATAGACTAAATATGTTCGCCAGATTGATGATAAAGTCAGTGCAATAAGCGTACAGGTATATTCCAAATTCTATCAACTCACTCATTTTCCTTTTTCAATTTGGTTATTTCATCTTGAATGTTGGCTGACCTGATTAATAGAAACCATAATATCAGAGGCATTAGAATTACGAGAAAAACAATATTTGCTAATCCATAATTACCTGTGCTATACAGTAGGTCGATTACACCAAAATAAAGCACATCGGTCAGTCCAAAATATGGTTTCAAATATTTCACATGCTTCTTCTTGCAATAGCTTGTGTTGTTATGGCAAATCCATGTGCATTTTTCCACTGTTCTATCAGCAGAATTAATTGCGGTTATACCATGTGCTGAATAAGGGGTTTCCTCAATTGTGTTACGTATATATTCATTAACAACAACCATTACTAAAAATGGAGAAATCAGAATTAGAATATTTCTAATGGTTCTTTTCATTTCTTGGAGAACACAAGAACTTTTAAACGGTTGACGTAAATTCCGCTCACCTTAGACCGATTTAACCGTGACATGTATACAGCCTCCTTCTGGACAAAGCAGAACTTTACCAGAACGTTGGAAATCAATCAGAATACTCTCGAGTGCTTTTTGCGCAACGGAACATCCTAATTTCGTTTCAATTGTATATAAATCGAATGCAGCACCATACGAGTGTGCGGATATACCACGTGTTGCGTTCTTATTCTGCTTCCTTAGTTCCTTCTGTTGCTCATGAGTTCTTGTGACCGAACTTATTTTAAATGAACTACCCTCTGCGCTAGTTCCATCCACTTTTTGACTGTAAGCCAAGCCAATTGCCTTCAAGACCGAGTATGCTTCCTTTTGCAGATATGGCGAACTGAATTTGAGTTTATGTTGGTCAATTTGATACCCTGGACCGTTCTGAATTTGAACCAATGATTCATCATTATACAGGTCTTCATCTCCCTGTATTAGTTTACCACCTGCAAGTTTTTCAGCACTCTTTCTATGCAATTTGTACGCGTCTTTGTTAAATTTCAAGTGGTGCTTGGTACAACCACATGATATAGGTGGTTTGAAATATTTAGAAATGGTTTCGGGTTCGCGCCAATGTTGCCTAGCCCTTTTCAAAACAACCGTTGGGTCGTTAACCACACAGACCAGTCCTTTTTTAATTTGCTTTCGGTGTGGATAGAGTGAGAATCCTGAACAACAAATTAATGTGAGAAAAACCAAGCTTATCAATGTGAATCTACCCACCTTGAATTTCAGCAAACGGAATGGCCTAAACCGTTTCCGTGGGGAAATACGTTGCCGGTCTTTGTTTTTCATTGGGTTATGAATTTTCGTGCTGAATCAATACTGTATGTAAATGGCTACGGGTGGAGCGTTCACCCATTCCTCATATTCGAAATATAGTTCCGAAGTGGTCAATCGAACTTCTTTCAAGCAAGCTCCCACCCCTTCGGTTGTACAGCCGTAATCCAGCAATATCTGTCTACTTATTCCTGTAGATAACTGGGTAAGGATGAGTTTATCTCTTTCTTCATCATCAATATGGGCCAGCATGTTCGTTTCTTGATTGATAGCCAAGGGATACCAAATGAATTGAATGGAATCATTAGGATTCAAGGGCAGAATGTAACTCGCCCAACACTGGGTTCCGCAGCCAATTCTCAGGCCTATGAATTGATCGCTCGCCCAATCGAAATCAGGTAGACCTAGGGGACCATCGCCACAATCAAATGTTTCGGGGAATGCTCTTTTGAAGCTTTGAGTATTCCCCCATTCTATATTTAGTTCAGTCCTTGTTTTTTCGTAATGGAGATAGTTCCCATTTGAAAAAATTGTGTCCTTCAACCAAAAGAAATAACAAGAGTCTTTTTTATCCGGAAATTCTGTTGCATCCATTCCTAAGTCTATCATGGCCTGCCTTCTTTCTTCCTTTTGCCTCGGATTAAGTTCCAGATCACCACTGATAGTCCTAACGGAGATTTCTCCGTACTCATCCGGTTCAGAAAAACAAACAATAATATTGTCCGATTGTACGCTGGCTTTTCCTGGACCGAATGCATATTCAACATATTTAAAAGTCTCTAGGTCTCCGAAATCTGGATGTAATCCCTGTTTAAGGTTAGTTAGTATCTCTTTTTTGTCCTCTGGTGAAATAGTTGAACAGACCGAGATTCCGAATCTATATTCGGAACCAATACCGTCCTAAACGATGAAAAAAGAGAAGTAGTGTTCGAGTATCCCAAA
>CALCGD010000060.1 GCA_937900875.1 uncultured Flavobacteriales bacterium | reverse complement strand
GGTCAAGAACCAAATCTTCCAACACATCCTTTTTTCCAGTGCATCAAACCAACACAAGAAACGAAAAGTGAAAAAGGAACGAATGAAGTTCCGTGCGTTGTTCAGTTCCTTTTACAGGCCAATTTACGATTCGATAACAGACCTTAAACGAACCCGCTCATCCACATTACAGTTTGTTATGGAGATTACCGCTAAAGGAGGTCAGGGCAAAATGTACTCTGGAATAGCCATGATTTGCCAGCGACTAGAGGCCCGTATTTTTATTGACCTGATCACTCAGCGATTGAATAAGGCAGGTGTTATCACAATTGGGATTCACGATGCCTGGGTCCTTAAACGGAAAGATGAAACGTTCGATCTGGTGTTCTATCAAGTCTTTGAAGAACTCGGCATCAGGCCTCCAAAACTGAGTAAAGAAGTGCTGGAAAGTGCAACAGATAATATCGAACCTGAAAGTTCTACGGAAAAATGACCCTGTTTTATACAACAAAAACTAACCACCTGAGGATATAATCTGCTAGAAGTGCACCTCAAAAGTGCACCTCAAGTGCATCACGTTGGAAATTTCAAACCGCAGACATAGCTCTTATGAACGACTAAGCCCCTGATATTCAAGGGCTTATAGTGGTACCCGGAGCGGGGGTCGAACCCGCACGGCCTCATCGGCCACAGGATTTTAAGTCCTGCGTGTCTACCAATTCCACCATCCGGGCCCAATGTGCAAAATCCTCCTAAAAGGAGGATTTTGCTTTTGAGTGAGCGAGAAACGGGATTCGAACCCGCGACCCCGACCTTGGCAAGGTCGTGCTCTACCAGCTGAGCTATTCTCGCGAAATTGGATTGCAAAACTAAATAAATAACCTGTTTGGCAAAATCACTTTCTACTTCCTAATAGTTTCTTTATTTCATGCAGCTTTAGAAGTGCTTCGACTGGAGTTAATGTGTCGATATCAAGGCCTTCAATTTCTTCCGTAACTTGCTCTAACACAGGGTCATCAAGCTGAAAAAAGCTTAACTGCATATCGCTAACTGTGTTTTTATTTTTGGATATTAATTCTTGATTATTATGCGATTTCTCAAGGGTTTGAAGAATTTCTTTGGCCCTATTCACCACAACAGAAGGCATTCCCGCCATTTTTGCCACGTGAATTCCGAAACTATGCTCCGTTCCACCCGGGATAAGTTTGCGCAGAAAAAGAACTTTCTTTCCTATTTCTTTAACGCTAACGTTGAAATTTTTTACTCGACTAAATCGACTTTCCAACTCATTCAACTCATGATAATGTGTGGCAAAAAGGACATTAGGATTCGCTTTATTTCCTTCGTGCATGTATTCAACAATTGCCATAGCTATTGAGATACCGTCATAGGTACTAGTACCGCGTCCAATCTCATCTAGAATAACTAGGCTGTTTGAAGTCATGTTGTTGAGTATGCTCGCTGCCTCGTTCATTTCAACCATAAAGGTTGAATCTCCTTGTGCCAGATTGTCCGATGCACCAACTCTGCTAAATACTTTGTCGATTATGCCAAGCTGTGCGCTTTTAGCGGGTACAAAACAGCCTATTTGTGCCATTATTGAAATGAGAGCCGTTTGTCTTAAAAGCGCAGATTTACCGGACATATTTGGTCCAGTAATTACTAATATTTGCTGCTTTTTATTATTTAGGTAAACATCGTTTGCCACATATGATTCTCCAATCGGCAGTGACTTTTCAATTACCGGATGTCTTCCATCCTTAATCTGAATTATATTTTCGTCTTCAAATTGCGGCTGAACGTACTGGTTGGCTTCACTAACAAGAGCAAAGGAAAGCAGGCAATCTAACTGAGCTAATTGATTTGCATTTTGCTGAAAGAAGATGACATACTGATATAGTTTAGCTACGGTTTCTTGATATAAGTGCGATTCTAAAGCAGAGATTTTTTCTTCCGCCCCTAAAATTTTCTCCTCGTATTCCTTAAGCTCTTCAGTTATATATCTCTCGGAGTTAACCAACGTTTGTTTTCTAATCCACCCGTCAGGAATTTTGTCCTTATGCGAATTAGTGGCCTCCAAATAATATCCGAAAACGTTATTGAATCCTATTTTAAGACTGGTAATTCCCGTGTTCTGTGATTCTCGTTTTTGTATACCGACCAAATAGTCTTTCCCAGAGCCTGATAACGCTCTAAGTTCATCTAGTTCTTTAGATAGTCCAGATTTGATGACTGAGCCTTTGTTAATGTTTGCTGGTGCATCATCCGAGATAGTTGTCTCAATTAACTTAAGTGCGTTTGTGCAGGGGTTAATAAGGGAAACAAGTTCGGTAAGGCTGGTGCTATTGAGTTTCTTGGTTGCGTCAATTATTATCGGTAATTCGTTCAATGAGCGACTGAGCGAAAGAAATTCTCGCGGATTTATTCTTGCTGTGGTAATTTTGGAGGCCAATCGTTCTAGATCGGATATTGCGTTAAGACTTTCGCAAATGGTAGTGCGAGTCTCTTCTGACTCCATTAGTCTAGAAACACTTGAGAGCCTAGTTTCTATTAAAACACGTTGTTTCAAAGGGAACGCGAGCCATCTTTTCATTAAACGAGAACCCATTGGGGTTTGAGTCCGGTCTAAAACATCTAGCAAACATTTCCCATCACTTTGAGTAGGCCTGAGAATTTCCAAGTTTGAAGCTGTGAATCCATCAATCCACATGTAATTTCCCTCGTCAATTCTGGCCAACGCGTTTATGTGCGCGATTTTATTGTGCTTTGTGTCCGATAAATATTGCAGTGCTGCTCCAGCCGCAATTGTTCCTTCTGTCAAGTGACCGATTCCAAAACCTTTAAGATTTTTCGTTCCGAAATGATTGTTTAGAATTTCATTTCCGAATTGGGATGTGTAAACCCAGTCTTCCATTGTGAAGGTGCAATAACCATCTCCAAAAGCTTCATGAAACTGGTTGCGAAAACTCTTTCTGAACAGGATTTCGGACGGAGCAAAATTCTTGACCAATTTTTGAGCGTAGAGTTCATCTCCTTGCGCCACCAGGAATTCGCCAGTAGAAATGTCTAAAAATGAAATTCCAATTTTAGTATTTCCAAAATGCAAACTGCATAGGAAGTTATTAGAGCGTTGTTCAAGAACGTTATCGTTGTACGATACTCCTGGGGTTACAAGTTCCGTTACGCCACGCTTAACAATTCCTACGGCTTGCTTAGGGTCTTCTAATTGATCGCATATTGCCACCCGATGGCCAGCTCGAACAAGTTTGGGTAAATAAGTTTCTAGAGAGTGGTGGGGGAAACCGGCTAATTCAATGTGCGAAGCTTTACCATTGGCTCGTTTGGTGAGCACAATGCCCAGTACTTTCGATGCCTTTATTGCATCTTCCTTAAACGTCTCATAAAAATCTCCAACTCTAAAGAGGAGTAATGCATCCGGGTACTTTGCCTTAATGGCATTGTACTGCTTCATTAGTGGAGTTTCCTGATCTTTGCTTGAGACTTTTTTGACCAATGATATGGTTTTTACTTTCGTGCTTTCGAATTTGCTAAGATAACCATATAGCTCTGCTGATTTCTATAATACAACGTTAAATGGCTAAAACAAAGGGTGATAAAATTTCGATGGAGGAGCTTGGAAGGAAGTCTATTGAGGAGTTTAAGAAGGCATCGAAGATTCCAGTTGTAGTGGTTTTAGATGACATCAGAAGCCTTCATAATATTGGCTCGGTGTTTAGAACAGCCGATGCATTTGCTGTTGAGCGAATTATACTTTGCGGCATAACAGCTCAACCTCCCCATCGGGAAATTCAGAAGGCAGCTTTAGGAGCTACAGAGTCGGTTCAATGGTCCTACAATAGTAATTGCTTGGATGCCGTGAATGGATTAAGAATTAGCGGCTATACAATTCTAGGAATTGAACAGGTTGAGGGCAGCGTCAATCTTGCAAATGCTCAGGTCTTTAACGAGTCCAAGTTAGCGTTGATATTCGGTAATGAGGTAAAAGGGGTGACCCAGTCTGTTCTTGATGCGTGTGATGATTTCATCGAAATCCCACAAGATGGAACCAAGCACTCTCTCAATATTTCTGTATCCGTGGGAGTTGTACTCTGGGAACTATTCAGAAAATTTAAGGCGTAAAAAAAGCCCGATTCAATTGAATCGGGCTTTTGATAATTATCTATAGTGATTACTGTAGGATAAAGTCAACTCTACGGTTCACATTAAGTGCTTCATCAGAGATTGAAAGTGGCTTGGCTTTGCCATCACTAACAATACTGAATCGACCAGCGTCAATTCCGTAGATTTTAACTAGGTGGTCAACAGCCGCTTGTGCGCGCTTTTCGCCTAGAGACTGATTGTAATCTTCAGCACCAGTCTTGTCAGCATTACCAACAACTTTCAATTTAACGTTAGCATCAGCTTTCATAATCTTAGCTACCTCAGCAAGTCTATCATAGCTAGACCAGTAGTCGATTCTAGCGCTATTCACTTTGAAGTAAATTGACGGAAGACCACCAGAAACACTAACCGAGCTTGTACCGCCAGCGGCTTCAAGATTAATAGTCTTTCCTTGGAAGTTTACTAAGGCGCCAGCTTCAGTGTTTGGCTCGATGTCTTGGCTATCAGCTACACCATCGTTGTCAGAGTCAAGTTCTTTACCATTTTCATCAACTCTTGCTCCTTTAGTAGTGAAAGGGTCTGAATCCAAGTAATCTGGAACACCGTCACCATCAGTGTCAAGTGAACGTCCGCTTCCGTCTACAGCTACATCAGCAGGGCTGTTCTCTTCTTTGTCGAAGATGTCAGAAACACCGTCACCATCTGCGTCTTTGGCAAG
>CALCGD010000059.1 GCA_937900875.1 uncultured Flavobacteriales bacterium | reverse complement strand
TCCAATTGGCCTGAAATAGCAGTTAACGGTGTGCGCATTTCGTGGCTCGCATTGGCAATGAAATTTCGCTGTGCAGCAAACGCAGCTTCCAGTCTTGAAAGCATAGCGTTGAATGAAATAGCCAGCTGAGCCAATTCATCGGAACCGTTGCCTTCATTTACCCGCTTGTTCAAATTACTTATTGATATACCTGCAATTTCAGCCACCAATTGCTTCATTGGGTTTAAAGCCCGCTCGGCATAAATTCTCCCGACTACGAAAAATGCAATCATTCCAAGAGCAAGAACGATACCCAAAACTTGTGCTAAATTTTGAATTTTCCGTCTTCCGTAAACATCAATACCGGACACAATAACTACGAACCGATCATAACGATCAGTGAACAGAAATGCCTCGGTTTCCCGTTTGTCTTTGGTAATTTGAATACTTCCATCAAGTCTAACTTCGTTGAGGAAATCAGCGCCAGGCATTTCAATATTTAATCCTTCTGAACTGTAGATAAGACTATCCTTGAAATTAAAGATTAGAATCTCCTCCTCAGGTAAACGAACTGGATTGTCGCGCTCAATTATGTTGAGAAGGTTCTCATCTACTTCCTCCACTTGAATAAGCAATTTGGCCATGTTCTCTCCACGGCTAATCAATCGTTGAGAGAATTCATCCTTTCTATAATCAGACGAAAGAAGGAAAATGGCGATAGACGCTACACCTAGAACCAACGAGGCAAGCAAACCAAATTGAAGTGTAAGTCGATTGCGCAGGCTCATTTTAAGCCTGTAATATGTACCCGTGACCAATCCGTGTTTGAATGAGTTTGGTCTCAAAATCCTTGTCAACTTTCTTGCGAAGCAGATTCATATACACATCGACCACATTAGTACCTGTATCGAAATGGATGTCCCAAACATTTTCAGAAATCTGAACACGAGAGACAACCCGCTCGCGATTACGCATTAAGTATTCTAGCAACGAAAATTCTTTCGCTGTTAATGGAATCGATTTGCCGCTTCTAAAGGCCTGTTTTTTGTCCAAATCAAGTTCTAAATCGTGGTAAACGAGTTTGTTACTCAATTCGGTAGAACCAGAATTTCTTCTGCTCAAGGAGCGGATTCGTGCCAGCAATTCTTTAAACTCGAATGGCTTTACCAAGTAGTCATCAGCACCAGCGTCCAATCCACTTACTTTATCTTCTGTAGTGCCTAAGGCAGTTAACATTAGAATAGGAGTGTTAATTCCTTGTCTTCGCACTTCTTTGCAAAGCTCCAATCCGTTCATGCCAGGAATGATGACATCGAAAATCATGAGGTCGAACGAGTCCTTGGTTGCAAAACGCAAACCAAGCGAACCATCATAAGCCAGTTTTACGTCATAACCACTTTCTTCCAGTCCTTGAACTATGAATGAGGCAACCTTTGGTTCGTCTTCAACTAGAAGAATGTTCATCTCTTAAATTATAGCACGAAATTACTTTATCGCCACTCAGAAAAATGAAAATTCGATTAAGATTAGCCCAAATATTTATGCATAAAAAAAGCCCCGCCATTTCAGGCGGGGCTTGGTTTACCCGGCCTTAGCTTGGCGGGTCTAAGGCCTCGGGCCGACTTATCTTAGAAAGCAATACCTGGTTCTCCATTTGCCGGATTTCCAATTGCCATTGTGTAATATTTGTAATAACCGTGAAGAGCGGGGTATACTCAAATTGATGATTGGCCCAATCTTGAACTTCACGATGCACATTTTTGAATTCACCATTGGTTTGAAGCCCGAGGTTATCTTCCATCAAAGACTGCAACTCAGGTGGATATTGAGCTAAAACCATTGAGCGATATTTCTCAAAACGAGACTTTAATTCATTGCCACTAAATTTCCCTGTGGCTGGTGCGTCATTCTGTCCGAGTATCAGATCATGTGGAATCGCCATATCGTGCTTTTTAGCTGATTCGTATAGATCTGTATTCTTAATCTCCAACGGACTGGTGTTTGTTGCCCAAGTCATCAATTCAAGCTTAAGCGCATCTAAATGATTGACCAACAGATCAGATTCTGTTTTCAACGTTGATAATTCTTGTTCTGAAACCGATTGATAAAGCGCAGAATTTATGTCAGCTAGTTGATTTGAACGTTCGGACAAATTCTCATTTGTAAGCAAAACCGCGTGTTCGTAGTAAATACTGTTTCCGCTTTTCATCAAAGCGAAAATGAGTATCAGACAGGCCATGGCTATCATTGATGATGACATGGTCAGCGGTTTATTTGCAGACGTTTTGTAGCGTTTGTAGAAGTAGACAGGCACGTAGCCAAAGGCGAGAATGCCCATGCCTCCAATTAGCGTGACTGAGGCACCAGGCCAGTGCATCACTTTAAAGAGTACACCAACGGTTGTTAGCGCCAACCCTAAGAATCCAAGAATATGAAGCAATGCTTCGCCTTTTGGAGATTCCTTGAGTTTGTGCGTTAGAATTAATGGCAGGTAAAACAGGGCGAGAAAACCCGCTCCAAGTACCACCATTACACTAGCACCAGGCCAATGCATGAGTTTAAAAATCGTCCCCGCCAAGAGAAGAAATGTAGAAGTCAGCCCAAAACCAAATGTTACTTTTTTCATAGTTGCATTCATTTCGGTTAATAATTCAAATGTTTCGTTTTGGACCTGTTTTAAACCTCCAGGTCCGAAGAGGTTGAGTGTATGCTGAAAGGCTTCCTCAAACGATTTGCCTTGTTGTAGTTGTTGTTCAATGCTCGTGCATAAATGATCCAAGAGGTCTTCTTGTAATTCATTTTGTGCCACGCCATTTTCTTTGATGTAAGCATCAATAAGTTCTACTTGCTGCTCTGTTAGCTCACAGCCTCCCCCTG
>CALCGD010000058.1 GCA_937900875.1 uncultured Flavobacteriales bacterium | reverse complement strand
AGACATGACCTTAGCTGTCAAATCTTACATTACGGATGTAAGAAGTAAGGATTTTCCGAACGATAGCGAACAATATTAATTTTATTTATGGCTACTAAAAGTATTGAGGTTCTTTACGAGGACAACCATTTGATTGCTGTAAATAAACCGTGTGGCGTTCTAGTACAGGGCGATAAAACGGGCGATGTTCCGTTAGCCGATATGGTAAAGGAATACATTAAAACCACTAAGAATAAACCAGGAGATGTTTACTTGGGAATCGTTCATCGATTGGACCGACCTGTAAGCGGGGTGGTTCTTTTTGCAAAAACTTCTAAAGCCTTGGTTCGGCTGAATAAGATGTTTGCTGAACGAGAAACCAAAAAAGTGTATTGGGCTGTGGTTGGTAAACGACCAAAAGAAGAAAAAGGGAAACTGGTGCACTGGTTGCGTAAAGATCAAGAGAAAAACCGAAGCAAGGCATTTAATAACGAAGCCAAACACACAAAGTATGCGGAATTGAATTATAAAATGCTTCGCGGGTCTGATAAATACACCCTTCTAGAGGTTTATCCCAAAACTGGAAGGCATCATCAAATTCGAGTTCAACTATCTAAAATGGGTTGCTCTATTAAGGGTGATTTGAAATACGGATTTCCCCGAAATAACGAAGATGCTTCTATACACCTTCATGCAAGAAGATTGGAATTTGACCATCCCGTTAAGCACGAACCTGTCAGTATTACGGCCAATGTTCCGATAGAGAATTTGTGGCAAGAGTTCATGAAAATGATGTAGTGAGTATTAAACTGGAGGTCCTAGTTCCCTTCTTTCCAAACCGAAAAAGAACTTCTTAATCTCGATTTCCCTGAACCTTTTCTGCGCTGATAAGCTATTAATGCAATACCAGAAACAATCGGCCCGTAAAACAGGATATAGCTGTCGCCTAAATTGATTAGCCCTGTATAAGTTGCCAGGGTCACTCCTACTCCAATTATAATGAGACCGTAGCCTGCAATTCTCCCACTGGTATTGGAGGTTTCTGGTTTTCCTTTTAGAAGTTTGTCGAGATAAATGCTGTCTGCTTTTCTTATTAGCCGATCAGCCTCGTCTATTTGCATTCCCTTATCCATAAGCTCGCGCTTAATTTGAGGAAACTCTCGACCAATTTCCTTTTGTTCTAGAATATATTTAAGAAGATCGCTCAAGTAGCTAAACCGAAATAAGTTCTGAATAAACAGCCACGAAATGCAATGATGCCGCTATGAGCACCAAAATATGCCAAGTGAAGTGTGTCCATTTTTGTGATTTCCAAAGATAGAACCCAGCTCCTACGGTGTAGATACCGCCACATATAGACAATGTGCGGATAGTTTCTGGTTTCAAAACATCATAAAACACTGTTGGATTTGCAAAAATGATGTAACCCATTATAATGTAAATGACGGTTGAAAAAACCTTGTATCTGTGCACATATCTGGCTTTAAACCAAATACCAACTACAGACATACCCCATAAAGCAGCAAGAAATAAGTAGCCATCGGTATTCACCAATCTGTTCAGTATAAGAATGGTGTAACTGCCAGAAATGAGAAGGTAAATACTGATATGGTCTAGCTTTTTATAAACGACCTTCAGCCTTCGGTCAATTGTGCCATGATACAAACTCGAAGTGGCCATAGCGCAAAGTAGAGCTGCACTGTATATCCAAACGCCAATATTTCCAATTAACGACAGCTCGCCCCAGGCTTTAAAAACGAAATAGCCAGTGCCAACAAACGCAGCTAAAAATCCAATAGCATGCGAAATTGTGTTCGCGTACTCCTCTTCTTTAGAATAAATGGCAATAGGTGTTTCCATCGACTTACAAGTAACGGGAGAATTACGAAATACTGCAAATTGATTTCTCATAATCAAACCAATTTGAATAAAAACCAAACAAAGGATTACTGTGATTTAGGTTTTCTAAAATCCAAATTATAGGAAATCGAGACCTGTAAGGTGTGGTTACGTTCGTGGTGAATGCCGTCTGATTTAATTACGTAGTGATTCAAATAACCAATTTGGGCGTTAAAATTCTTATTAAATCTCCAGCCCAGGGCTGCAAAAAGCCTGTTTTGATCAAGAATGTTTTTGCCAATTCCTTTGCCAAACCCAACGAATAATTCGTCATAAACAGACAAGAAAAGGGTGTTGTCTTCCATCTTACTTCGTGTCAATGGGACACTAATCATAAAACGATACCTAGCTCTGTTGCGAAAATTGAAACCATCCCTATAAAAATCGCCATTTTCATTGGCAACCATATTTTCTAAAAAGCGCTGTTCCAACCTGAATCTGTGGTTAAAATACAAACGCCAATAAGACTGGTTGAGTATTAATTGCTGCCAAATTCGATGTTCCTGCACGGTACTGGACGCTGGCTGCTTTCCATACGGATAAGAGACAATCCAACCATACCCAGAACTAACTTGGGGTCCAGCAGCAAAGTAATAATCAACCCCAACTCTAGCGAGCGACTGTTGCCACTTTTCGCCCCAACCACTTCTTCTCCATTGGTATTCGGTGTGCACTCCCCATTTCTCAGTTATTCGATGATTACCGAAATACATATACCAAGAATTGTTTTGGGTGTCTATTTGATTTTGACCCAACATTGATTTTGGCCAAATGGTCACCGCTAATCCTATGATACAAACAATAGACATTAAGGAAATCTTCATGTGATGAACTTATATCGTTTATGATTGATTTTTTGGTTTGAAAGGGCGGTCAACTAACCACCCCGTCATCAAATCTAGGTTCGATAAGGATTAAAGATGCTGTTTTGAATAACTAATTACCTTGCTGCAACCGGAATATCCGTTCCTAAAAGCTCATCGGAATGAACTTCAGAAAAATCATCCTCAGCATCAACAAAACCTAAGAATTTCTTGCCTGCGTAGAAAATGATGGTACCAGAAATTACGGCAACGTTTAGATCAACTACCACCGTTACAATTGTTGTGTAGAGCACTAACATGAGCTGAATGTTCCGTTGCTTGTTTGTGTACCATTTGTTTTTGAAATAAGCGATTGGAAAATCTCTGTCTAGCACATCTAATCCTGCCTTAAACAGGACACCAACAAACACTGCAGAAACGATAAGCACAATCAATTTACTGAACAGCAAGAATCCCAAAAGGGCAAATACACCCGTAAAGACGCCAGCAGCCCTCGTTTGAGCCCCTTCTTTGAGCAACAGTACAGAACGAATAGTTGCCTGTGCACCTGGAATTGATTGAATCAATGCAGCCACAAAATTGGCCAAGCCTTGCGCCAGCAGCTCTTTATTATGATTAGTTTTTTCTTTGGTCATTTTGTCAATTACCAAACTAGTTAGCAACGAATCCAAATAAGCAAGCATGCACAATTGAAGAGCGTATGGTAAGGCCGAAAGCAACATTTCCGAACTAAATAAGCGACTATCAGACGGGAAATATGTTTTTACAAGGTCGCCAAAAGCAGAAAAAGATTCAATGCTTTGCCCAAGCGCAACATGTGCCACATCCAATTGCGTGACAGCCGTTATAATGGTGGTAACCACGATGGTTATGAAGATGGATGGCATGAATCGCCTGATTGATTCTGGGATTCCAACTTTTCTAAGCATAACTGGTATCGCGTAAATTGCTCCGAGGACTCCGAATGCGATGATTGAATTGGTGAGAATCCCTCCTTCCAAAGCCGTTTTTCCAGCTAAACCAAAAAGTTTTTTCAATTGATCAATCCAGATTAAGACGGCAATTCCGTTCATAAAACCAAGTACCACTACCTGTGGAACCATAGCGATGAAACGACCCAAGCGGAAAATTCCTGCAAGGGCGATGAACAAGCTACTCATCATCAGAATTAGTGTGATGTATTGTTCGGAAAGCAATTTATCTCCAGCAAAATGCTCGTAAGCGTAGGCTACCACAACTGCGGTTACCGCTGTCATTGGAGCAGTTGGACCAGAGGCCTGTAAGCGAGTTCCTCCAAAAATGGAGGTGATAATTGGGATAACTCCTGCACCAAGCATACCAGCAAAGGCGCCTCGGCCAGACATGATACCAAATGCAGCACCCAATGATAGGGCGGCAAAACTTACCGTTAGACCTGCTAAAAGGTCTGGAATGAGTGTTTTTTTCATAATTAGTTGAGTTTAATAAGGATGATTTTTTTAGGATGATCGATGAGCCGATTCGTGATATGTTTTAATGTGTGGTCCTAGAAATACGCGGGCGTAAATTCGGATGAGCGCTAGTCCATCAACAATGAATGTGAGAGAAACAATGGAGGCCAGTATTACCTGATGCTCTTGGATATGAGTGAAAATGAGGTCTTCGCCAATGAAAGTTGTCGTAATTGGAAAACCTGCCAATCCTAGGCAAGAGAGCAAGAAGACTAGTGCGATCTTTGGATGCTCAAAAACGTGCCCATGAAAGCGCGTGAGATTGACGTCTGATTCATATTTTTTGAGTTGCAGAATGGTTAAATATCCAATGAAGCCAGCCACCAAAACACCGCTCAGGTAAAGAGCTACATCCGAAAAACTAAATCGCTCATTGAAAGAGATAGCTAGGGCAACCCAACAATGACTCATGATTATCAAAACCCAACTTACTCTAACGCTTTTGCGATCCGTAAAAGCTTTAAGCACCATAACCAAGGAAATGAGCGCGAAGCAGCTTGGCAGGTAGCTCAATAACCCTGAAGGGACATAGCTTTTATTGAAGACAAGAAACCCACCGATGACAAGTACTGGTAGCACAAATGCGCCAACCCGATTTACAGTTAGAAAGGCCATATTTCTTCCCATCGCTTTCAACGGATTCCAGAGTCTTCGATACATCAATGATTCGAGATTCCATTCCTTCAAACTGAACATGTACAACGTGTATTCTATGCGCTTTGGAATGGAATCTTCAACCGAATGCTCACGCGGAACGAAATGATAGAATTGTTCTCTTATTGAATAGGTAACAATAGATGGAGAAACCAATAATTGATAGGTTCTTAAGAAGGCATTTCCGGCAAAATGAAATAGCGCCAACCATTTAAGTCCCAAGGCCAATTCCACGAAAATCAATCCGATTTGTGCTATGGAGGCGTAAGCTATTTGAGCTTTGACAGATGATTGTACTCTGGCTGTTGGAGCAGCCATAGCACTGGTTAAGAGACCAACAAGTCCGATAATAATTCGGACTGAAATCTGATGTTCCCAAAATGGAAACGTTCTAAGCATTAAAAAAACGCCCATATGAACCGACAACGAACCATAAAAAATGGCACTTGAAGGTGTTGGTCCTTCCATAGCACGCGGCAACCAGGGCGAAAATGGAAACATCGCAGATTTCGCCATTGCAGAAAGAAGAATCATCAATGAAATGAAAATGCCAATCTCTGAATGATGGGATAGCACATCGTGCACCAAGTCATACTGATCCAGTTTCAGAAACGTGATATTTTCATGAAACAGGTGATGACTCATCCACATAGCCAGAATGAGACCCACATCTCCTACCCTATAAATTGAGAACACTTTTACTGCATTTTTAACTGGGAGATAACGCTCTCGGTAAAATGCAATGAGTAGAAAAGACGATATACCAAGCACTTCCCAGCCCACAAAAAGCGTTTCAAGATTTCCTGAGAAAATGATGATACAATAGCCGAGATAGAAGAACAAAATTGTGTTAAAAAAGCGCTTGTAGCCTTTCTCGCGGTGTAAATAATACCGACTGTAAATGGTGATAAGGAACGTGAGGATTGTTCCTACAACTAAATAAACCGCTGTAATTCCGTCAAAAAAGAAATCGATAAAAAACTCGTAGTGCTGAGTAGAATACAGAACGACTTCTTTAACGTTGAGCGTTTCAGCACCCTTATATAGCCAAGCAGCGACAAAGCCAATTGCAATGAGCAATTGCAGGCCAACTGTTCCGAACGAAAGTATTGATAGTTGTTTTTCGTTCTTCGAGTTTATCATCAAACTAATGATGAAACTCAAAGCTGGAAGAATCATGAAAATAGGAATGATCTGTTGCATGTTGTTCATTATTTGATGATCATAACTGGTAAATTTTCTTGAGAAGCTTCTATCACCGAAGTGAGATCGGAAACCACAGTCAAGTTCTTTTTGAGTGGCGTGTAGAGCTTAAATCCACCTTTTAGGAAACGAAATTGCTCGCGCGATTCTGGATGGATGACTACAAGATGAACCCACTCTTTTTCAAACCATTCGTAGGTTGCAGGATTGCTTTGAATCGTTTTTAGAACCACATCAGGAAACTGCTCTACAATAAGTAACAACCGAATTGGATCATGCACTTCAACCATTTGTATGGGTAAACCTGGTCTTAAATCGCCTTCAATGCCATTTGCTACGCCAATTAGTCCCATCACATTATGTGGCAGTTTGGTTCCAGCTCCTAGCTTGTGATTATCTACCCTTGAGAAGAAATATTCCAAATTGATTCCTCCACAAACGGGTGCAGCGGCATTCAGAATACCTAAGAGGTATTTTCCATCAGGATCTATCTTATAATCGTACGAATTCATGAATGCTCGCCTGTCTAAAAAGACATGGTCGGTCAAACTGCGTCTACCCACAATACATAATGCGTTGGTGGCGTGGTTCAACTCTGGTCGAGGTTCAAACAGCGATACTGTTCTAGTTTTAACCCGCTCGTGCACTTTTTCAGCACTAGAGTTTGTATCAGTTAGTTCAAACCTTCTGCTTCGTTCTTTGGCATTTACGCTTAACGCTTTATTAAACAGCGGCACATTTTGTTCGTGCAAATTCTTGTTTTCTGAACTCAGCAGCTCAGTATCGTAGAAAGAAAATTCATCCCGAGATGTATCATGCAAACCTCCTAGAAACTGAGTCTCAGCAGGAATCTCGATTCCTCTTTCTAAGAGCATCTCACGTACTTTGGGATGATTTCCCATTACACTGAACGCACGGGCATTTACTGAGCCTGGACGACCAGAACAAGCACCGCAATCGTACCCCGCATAATGCGTATTGTTTACACTACTCGATCCGTGCCCAATCATATAAACAATAGGTGCAAAATCCCTATCCAGCCCAGTACTTATTAGTACTGCCTGAACGCGGTCTGCCATTTCTTGCAACGTAAATCCAACCTGCAATCCGTCTTCAGTCACTGAAGGATTAGCGTTCTCAACCGTGAGTTGAGAATCTGGGTTCATATGATTAAACGAAAGCGAAGTTCCTGCTCCAGCCGATGGTCTAAAAATGTTAATCGTGAGCTTAATAGCAGACCAAAACCCAAGTGTTTGTGCCATGAACCAGCCTCCAATCAGCCCGTGACTTCGTTTGGTAAAATGGGCTGCTTTAGCATGCCCATTACCCGACCCAATTTCTTTTATAAGATGCTTAGGACTTAACGGTGCTGGGCAAACTTTTGTGTGGAATTTACCTTGGTCTGGCTTGTAATAACAGTCAATGGCAAAATGCCCGGGTGTACCGTAGGTTTTTGCACCTGGTGCGTAATTCTCAATGTATCTCCGAATCGAACATTCGCGATCATCAATACAAAACATAGCTTGAAAAGAGGTGTTTCGATGTGTATCGTCAAACCCTTGACCTTCGTTCATTCCTGCCAAAACTTCATCATAAAAGGTCCATTCGTAGGCGTCTTGCCAAAGCGTTCTAACCAGATGCCGCTCATCAGATTGGATTGGACTAAAAACTGGAGTTAGCTCCTTCGTCAGATTCCCTGAAATTGGTGCCCAAATTTCTCCGAACTGTCTGTCCAAGGCGTCAATCTCCAATAGGAGTTCGAAAACGATTAGGTCGTGTAACGAAATGGTTCGTGGATCTAATAATGAATTTGGGTTTTCTTCAA
>CALCGD010000057.1 GCA_937900875.1 uncultured Flavobacteriales bacterium | reverse complement strand
CTAACAGGCAAGGTTTATTCGTTGATACCAGATTCAGACGCAAAAGATGTGGAGTTGGCGGTAAGCGCAGCAAAGGCCGCATTTCCGTCTTGGTCTGCTTTAACTCGGGAAGAACGTTCTCAGCACATGCTGAATGTTTCGAGAAGAATAACCGAGCGTTTGGATGAGCTTGCAAACGCAGAATCTACCGATAACGGAAAGCCTGTTTGGTTGGCCACCAAGGTGGATATCCCTAGGGCTTCAGATAATTTCAAATTCTTTGCTACGGCCATTTTACACGATAGCTCTGAGTTGCACGATACCGATGGAAAATACCTGAATTACACTTTGCGTCAGCCAATAGGCGTTGCTGCCTGTATTTCTCCGTGGAATTTACCGTTGTATCTCTTTACTTGGAAAATTGCCCCAGCCTTGGCATCAGGCAATACCGTTGTTGCGAAGCCTTCTGAAATCACGCCTATGACAGCCTTTTTGTTGTCGGAGATCTGCGATGAAGTTGGTTTCCCGAAAGGAGTGCTAAATATCGTTCATGGTTTAGGGGGCAAAGTTGGGGCCTCGCTCATCGAGCATCCAGATGTTCCGATTATATCGTTCACCGGAGGAACAGAAACGGGAAAAACCATTGCTAGAACAGCAGCGCCAATGTTCAAGAAGCTTTCGTTGGAGCTTGGCGGAAAAAATCCGAACATCATTTTTGATGATTGCGACTTAGAGAATGCGCTGAGTACAACGCTTAATTCCAGCTTTGCAAATCAAGGCCAAATATGTCTCTGCGGTTCTCGAATCTATGTTCAAAAAGGCATTTACGAAGACTTTAAAACTAGGTTTGTAGCGTTGGTAAAAGGCCTCAAAGTTGGAGACCCCAAACAAGCAGATGTCAAGCTTGGTGCCGTTGTCTCCAAGCCACATTTCGATAAAATTCTGAGCTACGTTGAGTTGGCAAAAGATGAAGGAGGAACCTTACTCTGTGGCGGAAAAGAAGCACAAACTGGTTTAGGCGGATGGTTTATTGAACCCACGGTAATAGAAGGCCTTTCGGAAACTTGCAGAACCAATCAGGAGGAAATTTTTGGACCAGTGGTCACTATTCAGTCTTTTGAAACGGAAGAGGAAGTTCTTGGTTATGCAAATGGTACCAAGTATGGGTTAGCCTCTACTGTTTGGACTTCTGACTTAACAAAAGCACATCGTGTAGCGGCCAATTTACACACAGGCATTGTTTGGATAAACTGCTGGTTGGTGCGTGATTTAAGGACGCCTTTTGGTGGTGTGAAGCAATCTGGAGTTGGTAGAGAAGGTGGCTGGGAGGCCCTTCGCTTTTTTACTGAACCCAAGAATATTTGCATACCCCTTCAGTAACTAAGGGTGCAGTATTAGCGGATACGCTTCTCTAATTCTTACCCGTTTCGAAAACCCCTTCGCAGAGCCAACAACCGAACCGACAACCTCTATTTCAAGGGTAGTTGGGTCTTTTTTCAGCAGGGAGGTTAGACCCATT
>CALCGD010000056.1 GCA_937900875.1 uncultured Flavobacteriales bacterium | reverse complement strand
TTAAAACTCACCACTGCTCGATATTACACACCTGCTGGAAGATGTATTCAACGACCTTATGAAGAGGGGAACGAAGAATACCGAAATGAGGGACAAAGAAGACGCGATAATGGGGAATTGTTCAGTTTGGATAGTGTTCATGTGAATGAACAAGACAAATTCCTGACGGATAACAAGCGAGTAGTTTATGCTGGCGGAGGTATTTTACCCGATCTTTTTGTGCCACTGGATACAACCGAAAATTCTGAATTTTTAAGAGAACTACTTAGCAATGGCTTGTTCTATCAATACATCAACGAATATGTTGATGCTAACCGCGAGGAGCTGAAAGTAAAGTACCCGAGTTTTGAAGTATTTGATAAGAGTTTTGATGCTGATCAAACATTTGTAGACGAGTTTTTCAAATTCGCTGAAGAGGAACTAACGCGTAAAAATGATGATGCCAAACCAGAAGCTGTGGAAGTAAAAGCGGATGGGGAAAAAGTTGAAGAGAAAGATTTTGCCACCAGAAAAGAAGAGGGACTGAAAACTTCAGAAAAAATTATCACAACTAGATTAAAGGCTTTGCTCGCAAGAACGCTGTGGCAAACCGAAGCATTTTACAGGGTTTTTAATGCTGAAGACCACGCGGTCTCAAAAGCAATTGAGGCTATAGAAGACAAGACGTTTAGGAAATTGAAGCTTTCCTACAACTAATAAAGAAGGCCCGCAAGGGTCTTTTTTTATTGAGGGTGGTAGATGCTTTCGGCATTGGCGAAAATTTCAGCTCTGTCCAGCGTCATTCTCTTAGTTTGCTGATTCACATACAATTCCATTTGATCATCGTAATGTGCTGATTCGGGTCTGCTAGATGCTCCGTACGGATGAAGACTTTCTATCGATAACTCTCCATCTTTCCATTGGGCAAATTGCACGTATGAGTCTGCAACGAATGTTTTAAATCTGCCGTTTGTATATGGCATATTGTAATTAGCAGCCATAACATCAGCAAAGCCATTAACTCCATATTCCTTATCCCCTCGCACATGTACTTGTAATTCGCCAAGTGTAACATCTAATGTGTTGAAATACTCCATAAGATGTTCTTTGGCGTAAGCAACGGCTTCAATAAACAACTCATCGTCAACATCCATTCCCACTATGAAGGCCTCGGTTCCCAAATTGAGTTTACTGAAGATGTAATGGTAGGTGAGAAGGTACATTCCTGCCGCTTCACTTTCCTTGTCAGCGTGCCTGTCCCAACCTTGCATTTTCTCAATGCTTTCAGTTACCGTTGGAAAACAATTGGCATCTATTTGCATGAAGTTTTCGGTAGAACAGAAGAATGCGCTAGAATCAGGCAACTGCACATCAAACTTAATCCGCTTCACATCATCTATATTCACTTTTTCATATTCATCCAGTAACTGTACCAAGCGAGTACTACGGTTGTTATCGCCACTTTCAAACCCAAAATATGCTGGATAATCCATTGGGTTCAAGTTTTCGCTTTGCGATGTAGCATTAAACGGAGTATTGTTAGTGTTGAACACGTATCCACAATTTGGATTAATTACTTGTGGGCGTTCAGAAATTGGATGAAATTCTGTCCATAGAGTAGCGCTTGTATCTCCTCTTACTACGCCAGCCCAATTGTAATCTTCGTTCCGTATTGGAACCAGCCCGTTATTCAAATACATGATATTGCCTTCCTTGTCGGCATAAATAACGTTGTATCTAGGATGTGCTTCCATGCTAAGCGCTTCATAGAATTCATCAAAATTGGAGGCCTTGTTCATTCTATATATCTGCTCAATTGTATTGATGCGCTGATTGGCACCCAAGCGTACTGAATAAAATTCTCCATCCTTAGACTTAATGGTGGCACCATGTTTACTCCAATAAGTCATTTTGGGAATAGGGAGGGTGAGCAAACTGTTTATCCTGATTTTTAAGAACGTAAGTCTTCTTTCAAGTTCATAAACTTCTCCGTCAAAGTAGTATTCTCGCCTTTTGTCTTCTGTCATTCGTAGCTTAAAAACATCTACTAAATCAAGCTTATTTACTGTGTGTGCCCAACCGAGGTTTTCGTTCGTCCCAAGAAAAACTGCGGGCCCTCCTGGGAACAATCCTCCAAGAATATTCATTCCTTCATTACTACATAGATGCGCTTCGTACCAAGAAAAAGGTCCTTCCATAGGCTGATGCGGATTTATGACCAAAATGGTGCTTCCATCATCTGTTTTATTGGTGTTGAACGCCATAGCATTAGAGCCTAGCCAGGTGGTTCCGCCATCGTATTCGCCTTTTAATATATTGGCTACTTCAAGATGTCCACCTGAAACGATACAGGCGGCAAAGACATTTCCGTAAACCAAATCCTTACCCTGAATAGGAAAAACTCCATGGAGCATTACCTCATTTGGATGGTGTGCTGCAAAAGCATTTAATCCTTGCGCATATCCATCCAGATATTCCTTGTATTCTTCTGAGAAAACAGATTGAAATTTGGCGTCCACAATTCCTCGTACATCGAATACATGGAGCAAAAAGTCTCGTTTAGCACCTTCTTTTCCCATAATCTGACCAGATCGTCCTTGCCCTGCAATCAGTAATTCTTGCATGGTTTGAAAGTCATCTTCGGCATTCGCCCAAGCCAGTCCATATGCTACTTCGTGATCTTGGTCGCCAAAAATGTGGGGCACTCCCCATTCGTCTCGTACAATCTGAATTTTTGCAACGTCTACTTTCTGAAAATGGGAACCTGTGCTGTTCTCATTGTCTTTTGTACGTTTTGGTTTTGATTTTTCGGCAGTGGCTGCTGAACTTGAAAAAGCCAGCAGTGCAATCAGTAAGTATTTAAAAGGCATTAGAGATAAAAGAATTAGGGGTTGGATGGAATACGCAAAATTAGGCTAAGTATTGCCCCCTGTCTTATAACTATGTATCAAGCTTTTGCCAAAAGGTCATTTCGGATGATAAATAGCTTCTGCCTCGGCCATAATCTTAGCCTTATCTAAGGTCATAGATTTGGTTTGCTGATCGGCATATAACTGCATTTGGTCTGTGTAATGGGGAGATTCTGGCCTAGTCGAAGCACCAAATGGATGTAACGTTTCAATCTTCACATCACCATCTTTCCATTGGGCAAAGTGAACGTAAGAATCTGCTACCCAAGGCTTGTACCTTCCGTTTTTCCATTCCTCATTGTAATTAGCTGCCAAGGCGTCAGGAAACCCGCCTAACGGGAGATTCACATCTCCTCTTACATGACGCTGAACTTCTCCCAATTTTGGAATCTTGCCTTCGTAATGTGTGTCAATCTGGTTCTTTGCCCAGCGCAATGCTTTCAGGTAGGTCGTATCAGGAATCACAACAGAATGTTTGAACTCACCATCGCCAAATCCCATCATGCTAAAAACCTTCTGGAAGGTGATAATCCAAACTCCTGCTCCAGGATTTTCGGCATTTCCTCGTTTGTCCCATTCGTTTATAACTGTAATCAATGGTGCTAGTTCAGGGTAATCATTTGGGTTAACATGAAAAAGGTTTTCAATTGAATTTTGAAAAGCTCCGCATGCCGGAAACTCATAATCAAATTTCATTTCCTTCATTCTATCGTAAGAAACCTTAATGGATGCGGGCTCTCTCATCAATTCTAAGAATCGCTCTGCACGGTTGTTTTCACCTAGATCTGAACCAAAACCATAATATTTTGGATAAGCAGTAATGTCTTGCCATTCTGACTTTGCCGTGGCGTGGGTCGGATTATTATTAGTGTTGAACACCCAACCAGCAGTTGGGTTTGTAATCTGAACCATGTCCTCTACATCGTGGAATTCTGTCCAGCAAGTAGCATTAGAATTGCTTCTAACCACTTTGCTGTAATCAACTTCAGGATTTCGCCTTGGCATAACACAATTATTGATAT
>CALCGD010000055.1 GCA_937900875.1 uncultured Flavobacteriales bacterium | reverse complement strand
GTGGGACGGTTCTATATATAATGAGAACGGCATTGATCCTGACGATTTATTAGAGTACAAGAAAGTTAATAATGGAATTCTTGGCTATCCGAAAGCTACAGACTTGGGTGGACCAGGCGCAGCTTTAGAGGTGGAGTGTGAAATTCTTATTCCTGCTGCTTTAGAGAATCAGGTGAACAGCGATAACGTTGCTAACATTAAGTGTAAAATTTTAGCAGAAGCAGCAAACGGACCGGTAACGCCAGAGGCCGAAGCAGCACTTCTTAAGAAAGGGGTTGTTCTAATTCCAGACATCTATATTAATGCTGGTGGTGTAAGCGTTTCGTATTTCGAGTGGTTAAAAAACCTATCGCATGTACGATTCGGAAGAATGGAAAAGCGCTACCGTGCTACCATGAATAACAATATTCTTGACGCCATTGAAGGCGCAAGTGGCACCAAGGTTTCAGAAGCGTCAGCGAACTTGATTAATCGTGGCGCAAGTGAGAGAGACCTGGTGTATTCTGGTTTAGAAGAAACCATGATTACTGCGTACGATAATATTCGTGATCGAATGATGAACACCAAAGGCATAAACGACCTGCGTACAGCAGCGTTTGTTGAGGCTATCGATAAAGTGGCGGTTAGCTACCAAAACCTTGGTATTTGGCCATAAATTGAATTCTCTTTGAAAGAAAAAAGGCGCTCATTGAGCGCCTTTTTTTATACCCAATTAGTTGGATTGTGCAGCTAGCCTCTCTTGAAAAACTACCTCTGGGCTAACCCTACGACTAGTAGCGCTAGACCAAATGAACATCTCTTCGGCACCCATTACCCCTTTTTTCATCAACGGCTCTACAAGTTTCGAAAATTTAGAAATCGACTCTCCGCGCTCTGCCGCACCTACAATCTTATTGTGCTTATTTAGCCAAGAATAAACAGTTGCTTCTAGTTTATAGCCTCTATCCTTTCTGGCAAAAAAGCGTTTGCTGTTCCTTAGAAAATGTTCTATTTCTACATTGTTCTTCTCTGAACTTAGTACCAGTAGTCTCAGTAATCTAGACACCCCTTGCAAGTCTGTTCTGGCCGCTAGTCTTCCCAGGCTTTGTATTCTATTAAAGTGAGCCAGCGCTTCTTTTGGGTTGTTGCATACTAGATGGGTTACGCCAAGATTGTATAAGAATGCCAGCCTAGGACCATCTTGCAATTGCTTGCCATATTTTCGTATTCCAGAAACGATAATAGACTCTCGTTCCAAGGCCTTGTTAAGCTGTCCAGAGTTCATATAGAAAAGCTGATACTGCAATTCCACCACACTGAATTTGAAAACTTCGGCTCTTCTTCCACTTACTTCAATGTGCTGTAGTTTTTCTAAATACATAGGGACTTCATTCAACCGGCCAATCACGTTCAGTTTCCCAATAATATTGGTAACAATACTGATATGGGCCATGGGGTCCAATGCAGATCGTGTTGGATTAGATTCCCATAGTTGCAAGGCATTTTGTAGCGACTTTATTGCTAAATCAAGCCTGCCAAGACTACTGTGGTAGAAACTCCAAATGCTATAATAACGTAATTGGGAGGGTAAGGAATTCGCTATTTTAATGTCCTTCATTTCTGGCCGATCCATTAACCCTTGCATTCCTCTTTTTACACCCTCAGCATCTGTAACCCTGTATTTTCTGAGGTAATCAAATGCTCTGTCGGTTATGTGCGTGTACCTGATTAAGGTGGCTAGTTTACTACTAGCAGTTTCCAGCAGGTAGTCATTCTCAGTCTGTTGGTGGGCAACCTTTCTAATGCCCATATTTTTATAAACTGACCTGAGCACCTCCCTAAGTTGAACTTCAACAAACAATTCTTCTGCTTGAACAGCCGTATTAAGCCCTTTCAACACGGCCTCTTCAGCCTCTTCAAGCATCCACATTTCCAGCAATTGTTTGCCCTCCTTCAGTTTCTTATAAGGGTCGTTGGCGGGCAATCTAGCCTCATGCAAAATGGATAGGTGTGCAAGTAATTGGCTAAATAATCTTGTTTTTTCTATAGCTAGGTATTTACCAATAACCATATCAGTTACGGCCAATTTCAACGCATCATTGCTGTATTCTGCCATGTTAGAAAGCATCTCCATTACGGCCAACCTATCTTGGCCTAATGCAGTGGTATCGCGCGATAGCGCCTGTTTGCAGTAGCGCAATTCGCCCTCATCCATGCTGTTAATTAGGCGGTATAAAGAGTCTGATTTCATGTTACGAGCACTGAAACTCATTGTAATATATCAAAAAAGTTTGTCGGGAACTATGGTTTTGGGCCTTTTTCTTTGACCCATACCTAACGCAAATCAAATAGGAGAAAATGGCCAATTACACTTTTACAGCATCTACCTGTTACAGCCTAAGCACCCACTCGGTACACTTTAATAGCACAACCATCATTATTAAACTCACATCTACAGGGCAAACGGTTTACTCCAAAACCTATGGCGCCAAAGGCATTGCTTTTTTGGTAGATAGTAATGATGCTTTCTGTGTTGGAAGCCTGGCAGACAATGGCACGTTCGATGTAAAAATTGATTTCAGCGGAGCGCCCAATCCCAAAATGTGGTTGGTAGAAAGCAGTGGTGCAAACACGTTTATTGGTACCGATAATGACAGCGACCCTGTTGTTTTTAATCAATACAATCTCAATCAATGCCCAGTAAGGCTGGTGGCTGTTACTGGTGGAGACGTAGAAATTCAGTGCCCATGCGCTAGTAAAACAGGCCCTTGCGGAAATTCATGTTACACCTACGGTTAAGAAGAAAAAAATGGACAAGAAATTTGAATTGACAGAATTGATGTTGCAATACAACCACTCGCAAGTGGATGGTTGGAGGATGACGAAAGGAAACAGAATAAATGGACTAGACGTGGATTGTATTTTCCGAAAAGAGGATGCGGCCACGCTCGTTTTATCTCACATGTTAGATCCGTATGTTTCTAAACTACATGTGGGTAAAGCTGAAGAACTCCAGAAGTATTTCAGTGCTAAACATCAGTTGGCTAGCGTAAAAGTGGTAATGGTGTACGGCAGATTGCTTATGAACCCGCACCGCTTACCCGAAAACATCTCCATTTTCTCCATCATGGATAGTGCAGAACCAGAGATGGAACTAGATAAAAGCAGATGATGGGATACTCCACCGAGCCGAGATTAATCAAGTTGCTTTACTGGCTCATGTCAATAATTATTACTGCATCAATAGTTTATATGATGAGTGCAAAAGCTTAGTTGCATTAGCCACCAAGTGAGTTTCTAAGTTATCGGCTTAATTCTCTATTTGGTTTATTCGCCATGAAACTGTTAGTGCCAAAGTTTTATACGATATTCACGAAAAACACATCAATGGAACTTGGAAATTGGAACAGCAAGTACTCCGTAAACAATGCTATTATAGATGATCAGCATAAGCGATTGCTAAACATTCTATATAAATTAGAACGGCTTGTATCTAAAGGAGGCGATAAAGAGAAGATGGTAGGACTACTATCCAATATGTCTGACTACGCACTAGAGCATTTTAAATCGGAAGAGCAGTACATGCAACGGATTGGCTATCCAAAACTGGAGAAACACAAAGAACTCCATAGCATGTACACTTTAGAGGTACTCAAATACACCCTTAGCCATTTAGATGATGCTCCAGAAAACCCGAGAGAAGTGTTGAATTTCCTTTCGCATTGGTGGACAGACCATATCCTAAAAGTTGATATGGACTATTCTAAACATGCAAACCTCAATTAGCCAAGCGCAAGAGTACCAGGCGTGCGTCTTTGATTGTTATTTTCAAGCCATAATATTCATTGATGGCACAACAACCTGGTTACACCGTAGAAGCGAAAGAGAACATCTATTTCGCTATTAGTTTAGTCTTTAGCCTGCTTTTTTACACAGGAATAATTTTGGGTTTGGTAGCCGCGTTTGAATATGGGCAACAGCCTTATGTTGTGATGTTCGCGTTTTATGCAGTGTTCTTTCTTGTACTTGCACACATAATGCGGGGTTACTTGGTTGGGCTAATCCGCGGAAATGCCGTAAAACTTGGTCCGCATCAGTTTGCAGATATACATCAGATTGTAATGAGTCAATCGCAAGCATTGGGTCTTACCAATGTTCCAGATATCTATCTTTTGCAAGCCGGAGGTTCTCTCAATGCATTCGCAACTCGTTTTATGGGAGCCGATTACATTGTGCTGTTTTCCGATGTTTTAGAGCAGGCTTACGAGAAAAACATAGAAACGGTAGAGTTCATTACGGCACATGAGTTGGGACATGTAAAAAGGAATCATATTCTTAAGCGCCTAATTGTGCTACCAGCTTTGTTTGTGCCCTTTTTAGGCAATGCATATTCTAGAGCTTGCGAGTACACCTGCGATAGTATTGGCGCATCGTTAAGTCCAGAAGGTGCCAAATCTGGCTTGTTGGTTTTAGCTGCTGGTACTAAGTTGTTTCGCAAAGTAGACCTCCATCAATTTACCGAACAACAGCACACCGAATCGGGTTTTTGGATGTGGTTTTCCGAGATAGTATCCACCCATCCGCACTTGGTAAAGCGGTTAGGTCGGTTTCCAGAAACTGCCTCTTCACCAAGGTCATCGGCAGCACAAGCTCAAAGTTGGGAGTTGCCAAAAACGGAAGTTCCATCCACGCAACCATCGGCACCACAGGTAAAGGAAAATGATGCCAGCAAGTACATGCCTAAATAATTGAAGGGGAAAAATGTAGAAACAGAATGGCTGGCGCCAATGCGTTAATTAACTGTGGCTAGAAAAACGCCCTAACCTGCATGGTACCTGTATGAACCGAAGGATTGTCTTCACTTTTTCGACCGCTATACTGTAGATTAACTTGCATGTTCTTTCCAACGCGCATCTGAAAAAACACCGACCATGTGTAATTGAGCCCTGCCTTAAGTCCTTCAAGTAGTTCAAACTCAACCGTATTTCCAGATTGACCATCATACGTTATGCTGATGAAATTGAAGGTAGCATTAATGCTTCCGCGCTGTAAGAGATTATACTTTCCATCAACCCCCGCATCTCTAATAATGGCTTGCTGAGAACCGCCTGTTGTAAGCTGATTAACCTTATCGATATACCGAAACTTACCTCGAACGCGCCATTTAGACCCTGGCTGAAAAACCAATTCTGGTGCAACTTCGTAATAGCGAATATTGAAGTTGTTTGTGCTGAAAAAATCAGATAGCGTTGCTTTCCATCCATATTCTCCAGCCGAACTAAGGGTAAACATCTTGGCAAAATTCCAGCGAATCTTCAGTTTATGCGAACTGTTTGTTCTGGTCTCAAATCCGTTTGCCAAATAAACTTTGCTCTGATTTTGACCGTATGTATAATCCGCACCAACCTTCGAACTACTTCTATTGAAGAAAAAGGTGTTCCGTAACGAGGAGGTGAGTGTGACAAGTGTGCTATCGGAAACGGTACTGAAAAATGGATCGAATGCGGCTAGCAAATTATTACGCTGCGTTTTTCTGTCGATACGATAAACGAGCTGGTCCGAAAAGCGAGAAACGAACTTTTTAAATCCGGTTTTTCCGCCCCAAACCGCACGTGGGTTAAGATTTATTACCTGATTAAACTGCGTGGTATAAACCTTCGTAAAATCATTGGTTGGGGTAAAAACCCGAATGTATCGGGCCGTATCTTGATAAACCGCCTGAACATATTCGTTCAGTTCCTTTACTCCATTGTCGTTTTGGTCTATCCAACTAAACGCTCCTTGCCCGGTTGGAACTTCAACATAAATGAACTCCTTTCTGCTTTCAAGTCCAGAGCCAACTTCGTAAAAAGTAGAGGAGGTAACAGACCCTTTAAACAGTTTGAGGTTGTATTCCAATCGATTTACAAGTGTGTTGTCTGGTCTATTGTTGCTCAGTAACGTGTCTTTAATCACTAATCGTCTATAGGTAACCGTAGCTCTAAAAACACTATTCGGATTCTTACCCAACTCACCAATAACACCAACACTTTCGCCAACACTAGAGTATTTCAGTTCGTTTCCGCCTGGTAGCCTATCATCTCTCCGCTGATAAAAAACCGAGTATTTGTTCTTCCATTTATCCGGACTCTTGATGTAAACCTTTGCATCGTTCCATTGATAGCTAGTTGTGAGTAATGAATCGGTAGTTGCTGAGAAAAACCTGTTGTCTTCAAAAATATCCTTGGCACCAACCGTAAACCATTTAAACTGGTATTGAACCCCAGCCTGAAAACGACCAAAACGATTATTCACCTCACTACCGTTAGAGAAGATGTGACTACCGTTCAAGTCCAGATTGAATCCTTTGTGTGCAATCTTGGCGGTAAGCGCATTTTGGTAGGCTTCAAAAAGGGTCTTATTTATGAAAGATCTAAACGAATATTCAACGTCAGCAATATCCTTTCTTATAAAGCCAAGGCGGGCCGTAGAAATGTACTGGTCTGTAAAAGTGTTCTTGTTTTGAATGTTCCAGTCGCGTTCAAACTCCACTGTTCTAAAGCGCTCAATTGGCCTAAAATTTTGGTTTAAATGCTCAAAATCTACGCCTGTTTTAATGGCCCATTTTGCCGAATCTCCAATCGGAATTACATGGTCGTATTTCACTTTTAGACCATATCCCAAATTGTCGTCACTATCTTTTGTTGAGAATCGGTTTACATCCGTGTTCGAAATAGCTCCCTCAACTGCAAGCGTACCATTTTTGGCAACTTTATACTCGGCCCCAAGAGTGTAAAGCTGGTTCATTTTTGGGGTAATAATTTGCTGAAGCGGAATGTATCGTCCTTTTTTGTCACCTGAAATCGAATCGGGAGCTACCCATTGGTACACCCTTCCATTTGCACTAGTCTGCACTTGTAAGTAATCACCGTTTCCTAATCCCACATCCGAAAATCTGACTTGGTATAAAGCGCTATCTGGGTCAATGCTGTAGATAAAAATCTCAGGATAACTTACTGGTACGCCAAGTACCGTTACAGTGGTATCTGTACGATGATACCTTACCTGATCGCTTGAAAATCCAACTGAATCAACAGCAGATAAAACCGCAAGACTCAAGCTATCTCCAATGTCTTGCAACAGGCCGAGCTGAGAACCATCTAAGTCGATATCTAAAAGATTGTTTTTGCCGTCCTGCTCAGAATATAGATTAAACCGCACCTTCAATCTGTTTTTCTCAAAGTCAGTGCCCACATGAAATAAGGAACGAGAGTAGTTCCGCTCAGAATATTGAAACTCTACAATGATTCTAGAATCTTTGGTAATTAGTCGTTTTGTGGTAAACGTTAGCTCAGCCGTATTGTAATCAATCACGTAGTCGTTTTCCTGCCCACGAGTCATCAACTGACCATCGATATACACCTTTTCGGTTCCGGCAATTACTATAATGAAAGACTCATTTTCGGCACCTCTGAGTCGATAAGGACCTTGGTTTCCTTCCACGCCTTGAATAATCTGCCTGTTAAATTTACCTCTAGATAAAGCCCCGCTTCCTTTCACCTCCAAAAACCCAGGATGCTCATCGGTAAACTTCTTTCTCACAATCGGAAAGCGATGTTTTATGCTTAATCCCTGCGCCCTTTTAAAGAAATTCATGAAGTAACTATTGGGGCGTTCCAATCGGAAATCACCAGCAGTTAACTCAGTTTCATCTGTAAAAATCTGAATGTAGATTTGGTCAAAATCCTGCAATTGTTGCGTGTTTCCTTCTGGCTGAAAAGGAATGTTATTGTCTGTAATTGCAGCACGAATTCCGATTTTAGGGGTTAATTGACCTGATAAATTCAGATTCAAACTAGAACTTACGCCAAGGTCTTGATTGTTGCCAATGGTAATGCCCCTCGAAATCGACCCGCTTTTACTCAAAGTTCCAAGGTCAAATAGCTGATTGGAGGTGCCACGCTTTACTGCATAGTTGAATGGATTGGGCGGAATATCCCTGATTTTTCGAATGAGCGTTGGGTCTTTATTGAATGTTCTTTTAGAATAAAGCGATGGAAACACACGGTAAGTTGCACTGGCCGATGAGCCAACCAAGCTCCTATCCACTATCAACTTCCCAGAGTACCACTCAAGGTTATAATAGGCAGAATCCAAGGGCAGTCCATCTACGCTCAGCTCAAAACTGCCAGGAACAATACTCAGCGTATCAAGGGTAATTGTATCTGCACTAAACTCAACGGTGCGGCTGCGCAAATTGCTGAGATTCTGACCCCATGCAGGAAGCAGAAACAGCAATAACAGAAAGCTGAATATTGGTTTTAACAAGCGCATTTTGCCAACGGGAAACCCCTATTGAACAAGTATAACGCAATAAATGCTCAGAAGTATGTGAGTGTTGGGTTCTTGGCGTCTGTTATCTAACTACAGAACCGTTAGGTAATTCGTTCTCAGGACTAAGCAGAATTACGTCATCAGCATCTGGTGTTGCACCTAAAACCAACACTTCGCTCTTAAAACCAGCTACTTTTTTAGGCGGAAAGTTGAAAACGGCTACAACTTGTCTGCCCAGCAATTCTTCAGCATTGTACTGCTTGGTTATCTGAGCGGTGCTCTGTTTTGTGCCGTGAGCTCCAAAATTGATGGTTAGTTTATAGGCCGGTTTTCTTGCCTCTGGAAAAGATTCTGCGCTGAGAATTGTTCCCACCCGCAAATCAATGTTCTGAAAGTCTTCAAACGAGGCATTTTCCATGCTAGCAAATATACTTTGACGCACCAAAAGTTAGCGCATTTGTCTGTTGCTGACATAAATCACGGCAAGAAGTTGTGGTAATCCAATGCATGCATTTATTTTAGACGTCTCAAAGAATTACAAAAAACTCAATGGCATTTATTAGTCAAGCGCTTAACGCTGCTGCAGAAGGGACCTCGGTAAAAGCTAGAATAAAATATTTTTTCTTTCTGCTGGCCTCGTTTGTGTTCCTCTTGCCTGTGCCGTGGTTGGTGGTGGTTATTGCAATTACCTTGCTTTGGTACGGAATGATAGGGTGGTCGTATAAGACGGCACCTGCGCAATGGATTTCGGCCCAATTTCAAGGAGCTGCAAAACGGTTAAGCAAGGTCATGTTAAAGGACGAACGTAATAGTCCCTATCTCATTTCCTTAATTTCTATCGGCATTTTTACGCCAACCATGTTTGTGCTTTCGGTTTGGTACCAGTCGCAGCAAGAAACCTTTAGTTGGCTAGCGGTTTTGGTATATCATGTCATTACTTATGGACCGTATTTTATCGTTTTCTCGCAAGTAGCAACGCTTATCCACAAAGAGGGCCACGAAGCCAAAGGAATGTTTAAAAAGCCGTTTGGCATTTTCGATAATTTTTTCGGGCGATTTATGAGTTTCTTCTACGGCCACGTGCCCGAAGCTTATCCAATGGGTCATATGCGCATTCATCATAAGCACGATAATGCTCCAGAAGATGTAACCTCAACAGTCTATTTTGACAGATCGCAAGCATCTCGATTTATGATTTATCTATTCGAATTTATGTTCTATTGGACCGGCATTTCGGTAGCGCATCATCATTACAGAAACGGAAAAATGAAGGAATTCCGTAAGATGGCCTATGGCATGTTGGCTTACTATGGAACGATAACGGCTGTGATGATTTACAGTCCACTTTTTGGTTTTGCGTATCTGCTTTTGCCGTTACTTTCTTCCATCATTTTCTTGGCTGCTATCAATTACACGTGGCATGCTTGGACTGACCCTTCAGAACCAAAAAACATTTACAAAAACAGCATAACCGTTCTCAATGGACATTACAATGTCTATAATGAGGATTATCACGTTGAACATCACAAACGCCCACAAACGCATTGGGAGGAATATCCGATTAACTACGAAAAGCACAGAGATGAATACGCTTCTAATCGAGCCATAATTTTCGATAATACACAGGCGTTTGAAATCTTCTTTTGGTTGCTATTTGGTGCGTACGATAAAATGGCAGATCATATGGTTGACCTTAACGGGGATATGACAACCGAGGATAAGATTGCACTGTTGAAGCAGCGGCTGCAACCAATTCATTGAACGACTGCTCAGTTAGAGTCCATGTAAAAGCCGACATTTAGTGTGTAACTCACGCACATGAAAACTGCTTTTATTACCGGGGCCACGGGCTTTCTCGGAATTAATCTTGTCCAGCAACTTTTAGAACGAGGTTGGCAAGTAACGGCCTTGCACCGAAAAACATCCAATCTCACCTACCTCCAACGATATGATGTGAAGTTGGTTGAAGGAGCAATCACGGATAAAGACTCTCTGATTCAAGCAATCCCAGAAACGGTTGATGCTGTTTTTCACGTTGCTGGTAACACTGCAATGTGGTCGAAAATGAACGACCAACAATTTCAAGACAATGTAATTGGAACACGAAATATGCTTGAGGTTGCACTGCAAAAGCAGGCTAAGCGCTTCATCCATACTTCTTCTATTTCCGCCTACGGCCATCACGAAAATGAGTTTGATGAAACCATGGAATCGAACGCAATTTCTAGTCCAATGCACTACGCTAAATCCAAGTATTTGGCCGAGTTAGAAGTGGATATGGCAATTGCCAATGGCTTGGATGCGGTGTTGGTGAACCCGTGCGATATTATGGGGCCGTTCGATTCACACAATTGGGCCCAAATAATACAAGCTGTTTACAATAACGATGTGCCTGGAATCCCACCTGGAAATGCCATTATTTGCCATGTACGCGATGTAGCACAGGCGCACATTTCTGCCTACGAAAAAGGCAGAACCGGAGAGCGCTATTTGCTTGGAGGGGCCGATGTGACTCTCAAAGAAATATTCAACACAATTGAGGGTTTAATGGGCAAAAAAGAATCGCAATTTGTTTTGCCTAAATGGGTTTTGCAGGCTAGTATCCCTTTTTACGCTTTGCAGTCAAAATTGAATGGAAGGGAGCCCGTATTGACGTATGAAAAGTATCTTGAATTGGTACTTGCTAAGCACGTTAGTTCCAAAAAAGCGATAGAGGAGTTGGATTATAAAATGACCCCGTTGACAGATTCGATACGAGATTCGTACGCATGGTTAGAGAAAGAAAACTTGCTTTCTCGATGAGGTCTGTTTTTGTTGTTCCTATTCTTCTCTTTTTCTCCTTTGCGTTAAGCGCTCAGGAGATTAATGAATACATCGACTTGCAAATTCATCCCTGCATGCACGTTCCGTATTCGTTTTTTGGCGATGGATTAGAAACATTTGACGAAGCAAATCCGCCCGAATTGACGTGGAAACATCAGTTCACCAACGTGAACTACGCTAACTATTTACGCAAGAATAAAGGCGCTAGAATTTTGTGTGTTGGGGCTTTAACGCAAGAGAACATCGCCTCGGCAAAGCGTGGCCGAAAGGTGATAATGAAGCAGATTAAGTATGTGAATGATTTTGTGGCCGCCAATTCAGACGATTTCGCGGTAGCAAGAACACCTCATGAAGTTAGAGAGTTAGTTCAAAGCACCGACAAGACAATCATTGTGCATTCCATTGAAGGAGGGAAGCGCTTGGTTAATTCTCAAGAAGACGCCAACTTTTGGGCTGAGCAGGGCGTAGCATTTATCACTCTAGTGCATTTGGTTGATAGCAAATACGGAGGCGCAGCCAATCAGCCTGTTTTCGCACTAAAATTTCTGAATTTCTCCAGTCTATTTAAAAAAGAAGAGAAACGTGGCTTAACCGAAAAAGGCAAACAAGCCATTCTGTGGTTGGCCAATGCAGGCATTATGACAGACCTTACTCACATGAGCGACCAAACTCGAAAAGACGCACTCTCTTTGATGCAGGAAAACGGAATACCACCGCTTGTTACACACGACATGTTCAAACCTATCCAGAATCAACCACGTGGGTTAGATGAAGAAGACCTGTTGAAAGTGTACGCTAACAATGGGCTCATGTCGCTGCCAATAAGTGGAGAAAGTTGCATGCCGTATAAACCACGGGCTGATTATCAAGCCAAGTTAGATGCGCTAGAAAGCTATTGCAATGGCTCTATCGATAGTTACAAATTCACATATGAGGAGGTGAAAGCGTTTTTGGAAAAGAACCTTTCAGAGGATGAAGTTTCCAATCTGTCCATTGGTTTTCAGACTGATTTTAATGGTTGGCTCAACCATCATCATGGCAGATATGGTGAAGACGGCTGTTTTGAAGCAAATCCCGATAGCACCTATGAAGCAATTGAATTGGAAGGATTAGCTCATCCTGGTTTGCTCGAATCACATTGGCGATTACTTGAAAAGGAAGGTGTTGATTTGGAGCCTATCAGGCGTTCGTCAGAAAAATTCTTACAGATGTGGGAATACGTTTTGAGTAAGAAAGGCAACTTCGTCACTCGGTAATTCAATAGTCCATTACACGAAGCTCGACTCGTCTATTTAAACTTGCTTCACCACTAGATGCCGGATGTTGATAGAGCATCTGAGAACAATTGAATCCTTCGGTGTTCATTCGATTATCTACAATATCGTGCTTAATTAGATATCGTTTTACTCTGAAGGCACGATTCTCTGATAGGCGTTGACTGTGCTCAACACCGCCAACTCCTGCATAGCAACCGTTTGTATGGCCTTCGATTAATATCACAAGCGATGGGTTATCTCTCATAAGTTTTAACAGCCTTCTAAAAGAAGTCCACGAACTGGGCAGCGGAGCGGCACTTCCACCATAGAAATTGATGTTTCTCAAGGTCATTTTTAACCCAGACCGAAGCTTTGGCAACAACGTTGTCAATCTCTCAAGGGTATCATTCTCAGAAGTAGCAACCACCGTCTCGTTGAACAAATATTTCTTTCCATCAACCGAGAATACGTATTCTCGCATTCTATTGCCAGTCTTAATAGGTGCACTGAAACTGTATTCTCCAGTAGTTGAGTTTGTTGTGGTTTCTGCTAAGAGTTCACCGTGTTTTTCTTCCCAAGTAACGGTTGCATTACCAATAGGCTCGCCCGTTTCTTCATCTTTCACAATGCCCTTCAGTTCTTTGGTTGTATAGTACTCGAATGATAAACTGAATCCTGTTTCGGTGCCGTAAACATTATTCAAAACCAAGTAATAGCGTTCACCCTTTTCAGTCTTCAGCGCTTTGCTAAAATGACTTCCAGGTCCAGAACGTACAAATTCTTTTTGGGTACCCATCGAAAGCCCCGTTACACTCAGTTCATCAGTATTATACCTAGAAATATTGCTACGAATAGGCTTAACCTTTCTTCGAGTAAGATCCTCACAGAATCTTTCATCTGTGTATTCAAAAAGCATAAAATCTATATCGGCAGCTGTATCAGTTGGGTATACTTTGAAAACCAAATAGTCGTCAGATAGCGCTTCAAAGGTGAACCATGCAGTGTTCTCTTCCTGTTGGAAATACATGATTGAGTTACTTGCGTTTCCCGAAATATCCAGCGTCTCTCCATAACCAATTGGGAAGCTTTCAAACTTGTGATTCCCTTTGGGTGCTATTTCTTGAGCGGTGGCACAATCGCTCGAAAATTCTAATTCTTGAGCTGAAGTATTTAGGCTGAACAACACAAACGGCAGTAGGTAGAGTCGTTTCATTGGTTGGGATTAGAAGAACAGACTAGACGATTAAACGATGTTGAGGGATAAATATTTCATGTGGACTTTAGTTTTTTAGAAATGTCTAGAGTCACTCTGCACTAGCGTGGAGTCGTTCTGCAATAGTGGAGTTGCATGAAAACCATCTATGGATTGCTCCGTTTTGTGAACAGTAATTTAGAATGTATGCCACCACGCCCACAGCACGAATAACGCTTGAAACGGGAGTCGTAACCACAATCCCCAAACAGGAATTTTGCCACCAGGTTTGGTTGATTGTAAATGGTAAAGGTTGGCAGGAAAGACGGCTATAAGCAAAGCGATAATACCCCAAGCGGCAGCGGTAGAATACTCTGGGCAGAAAAGGAGAAGGCCAAGAAAGATTTCAATTGCCCCACTAAGATGATTCAGCATTTTGTGCCATGGCAAATAAGGAGGCATCAATTGCAAATAGAACTTTGGGTTTTTGAAATGATTGTAGCCAGCGAAAATGTAAAACGCTGCCATAATATATAGGCTGATGTCTTTCATAGGAATGTAATCTAAACTTACGATGAACATCCGTTACACAACCCTATTTCCTAATAGCATTCGGAATATTTACATTGGTAAAGGCAAGCTCATGGAAGATAAAGGCAGTTTTTATTTGAAAAAAGAAGAACCCAATAGGTCGTGCCTATTGGCAATGAGGGATATTGTACTGAAAGCACATGCTGAAGTGGAGGAAACCATAAAATATGGATCGCCCTGTTTTTGTTTTCGGGGTAAAGCGTTTTGCTACTTATGGATGGACAGAAGAACCAAAGAGCCTTATTTTTTGTTGGTTGAAGGAAAGCTGTTGACTAGCGCACTTTTGGAGACAGGAGATAGAAAGCGTATGAAGATATTGAGGGTTAATCCGAATGAGGATTTGCCAATAGACGCAATCAATTCTGTACTCAGCGAAGCATTGAATTTGTACAAGGATGGAATTATAAAAACGAAGTAATATGGGATATAAAGTAAATACCGTTTGGAAGGAGAAAATGGCTTTCGATAGTCAACTCGGAAATCATTCTGTTAGGATGGATACAACCCCAGAAATGGGAGATGACTCTGGGCCAAGCCCGAAGCAATTGGTACTTGCCGGTTTAGCAGGCTGTACCGGAATGGATGTAGTCTCTTTGCTTAAAAAAATGCGTGTTGATTACACGGGTTTTGAAATAGATATTGAGGCTGATTTGACAGAAGAACATCCAATTGTGTTTTCGGAAATAAGAATGAAATATTTGGTTTCTGGTAAAGATATTGACCACAGTAAAGTTGAGAAGGCCATTAACCTGTCTCAAGACCGCTATTGTGGCGTTTCGGCCATGCTGAAAAAGAATAGTCCGATTACTTATTCTATTGAATACCGATAATTAAAGATTCTGATTTTGGTACACGAAGTAGCGCATTCCTTCGCGCAGCGCCAACGCTCCATGCATATATAATCCACCGAGCCAATAGGGAACACCAAAAATTTCTGGTTCGCGATAATAAACAAGGTCAAATTGTGTCATAGCACCCTCTACTGCCATGCCGCCAATGCCAAGTGTAATGGCAAAAAGAAGTATGAAAAATCGTTCGTAGGTGAAAAACCACCTTGCAAGAAAACTCGCATAGAAGATTAGTGATAGTAGGATTGGTTCATCATTTCCGAATCCGCTTAATAAGTAAACCATCATAAAGAATAGTAGACTTTCTACAAAAAGAGATAGGCTTCCGGAGCTAGTGCTTTGGGTGCTAGCTGCTCTTTTTGGAAAAAGAGTAGGCGCAAACAAGTAGTTCAAACCCATGAGGGTGAATGCGACAAGAAACCCTGGAAACACGAACCAAGCTTGGCCAAATAAAAAGGGTTTTGGATAGCTTAATGCTCCTGTAAAAACATGGTTTGCATCGCAAATCGTAGCTACAATTGCTCCTATAAGCGCAAAAGGAAGAAACTTTATGAGCTTGGATTTCATTATCGCTATTCTGCGGTTTGAAGAATCAATAGCTTATCGTCTTTCACCGTTCCTACGAAAAGCAAGTTGCCAAAAGGTGCAGCTACAGATGTGCCCGATACCTGGGTGCCATCGTTACTGTAAACGCTTTCTACTGTATAATCACCGATGCCGTTATAAACCACCTTTAGTACCTCAGAAGGTGCGGTTTGCTTACTACCCTTGGCATAAGCAGTGAAGCGTAAAAGGTTTGGATGGCAGCCAACAAACAGATTTCCGTCTGTATCGAACTCTATATTATCTACTCCTGTTCCGCATGAAATATCTTCTACAAAAGTCAAAGAGCCATCAGTTTGAGGTTGATACACTTTAATTAAAAACCTTCGGGGAGATGCCACAAATACCAGATTACGCTTTGTATCTAGGTTGATTCCGTTGGCGAAGGAAACGCCCTCGGCTGCTTCAGAAAACTGCTGTCCGTCAAAATAAAGCACATTAGAAATGGCCAGATTGCCGTAATCTTCTAGCAAACGTCCAAAGCCTTCAGCATTCCCATGATCGTTGGTTACGTAAAACCGTTTTTCGTCAAGCAAAACAATATCGTTTGGGCTTACCAATTTAGTGCTGCGCTCTGTACGAATATGTGTCAGTTCTTTTCCAATGAGCGTAAATATCTCGATGGAATGTTCGTGCAGCATGTGGTTAACAACAGCAATAGTATACACGCTATCACGCTTAAACATAGAAATGCCGTGAGGCGCAAATTCCTTCCCGAATTCAGATGTCAAATGGGTGAGCACGAAATTGCCACTTTTCAATTCCATGTGGTATAAACCACCATGTTCTTGTTCCATTGGAGGAAACGATAACCTTGCTGTGGCCGAGACAAGGGCAAAGCTGTCTGCCATGCTCACGATAATGTCTTCTGCACCTTTTATCGGAATCTCAAGCAATGTTTCACCATCGAAACGATTCTCTACCGTTCTAAAAAAACCCGTAGAAATGAAGGTGTAAAGGACAAAGCCTACCAGAAGCAGGAGTAGGGCGAGTAGCGTTTTTTTGCTGAAAGACATGGTTTTTTGTTTGGATTTTCAAAGTAAGTGAAGGGCGGCAATTTGGCTTACACGGACATCATAATTACGCCAATCGTCACAACTAAAGCACCACATAGTTTAAGTAAGGTGATAGGTTCATCGAACCAAAAAACAGAAACAGCATAGAGCCCAACAATAGTTAGTGAGAAGAAAACTGTGCTAGCCACTTGCAGCGAGATGAACCTTAATGATTCGGTAAAAAGCACAGAATTGATGAGCCCAAAGACTAATCCAATAGCAAGAAAACCCCATTTTTTGGATGGAGTTGCCTCGTTTAGAGCAGAGTATTTGAACCCGATATTGGTAAGAACGTTGGCGATGATAGCGCCAGAGATTAGGAGCATTTTCATGAGAAGGAGTTTTAAGGTTATTGCAGGTGGAAATAAAAAACCCACTTTGCTTCTGCAAGGTGGGTTTTAAAATTTCAAAATGAAATGATGTTGTTTACATCGTCAATTCACCAATCTGCATAATAGGTTCGATATTGGTATAGTTAGGTGTGTCGGCCATTATGGTTTCGGCATGCGGTACGAAGGCGGTTTGAAACGCTTCAAGACTATCAAAATACATGGTGCCAATGGCGGCAAATGGAGCAGATGATCCTGGTGGGCCTCCTCCCAAGCCTGATTCCATGTTAACGCCCTTGACAGCATCGCCAAGCAATGGACCGATTAACGCTGCATGTTTGGTTTTATAATAATCCATATCAAAGTGCTTTCCTGCTCCGTTTGGATACATGACGGATACTTTAATCATCCCTTTCTTCATTTTGGACTGTGTTTTAATATTTTGAAAGCAATTTACGTTTTAACCACTAAGTGGTACCAGATGTAATGATGAGCTATTTATTTAGCTACAGTGAACCTGGTTTTTAGTATGCTGGTTTCCGACACTACCATAAGCGTGTATATCCCTACGCTTAGATCCTGCACATTAACTTCTTGCACGCTGGTTCTAATGGACAGTATTCGTTTACCAGTTGCATCAATTATAAACACCTCTTTTGCAATATGTCCAACAGGAATTTTGAAACGTAAAACGTCTTTGGTAGGATTTGGGTAGACTAATACATTCTGTTGAGAATTTGATGTTAGAGATTGGACGCCTGATGGATTGTGCTGCGCTTCAATGAAATTGAAACACTCCATCATTTCATCTGGATAGGTAGGAAAAACTACCGTGTGACCAACTCCAGTGATCTCGTTTAAAAAGGAAACCCCACCATTGCTTTGGATATCAGAATGAAGTGTGTTTGCCACATTAATAAAGTTGGATGAATCGTCTAGTCCAATGCAAATACATGCGGGCGCAAACTCGTTGACAGAAACATAGTCAGGTTCTAGATGGCTGTTACTACCGGCGGCAAATGGAATAACACCCCTCAAATTTGGAATCGGACCGTTGTCTGTGTCCATAGAAACGATGGTGGCGTGTCGTCCGCCATAGGACAAACCAGTGAGGTAGATTCGGTCAGGATCAATGCTGTATTGAGCCATAATTGTGTCTACGGAATACTGAAATAGTTGCTTTACCAACCCCTCTTGATTATTAAAATGGTCTTCATTTTCAGGGCATAGTATTATTGCTCCAATACTGTCAGATAGGAACGTGAGTTGATCTCTGAATTGACCCGCATTGGTATGTGGGCCTCCACGAAATCCTACAACCAGCGGATAGCTTTGATTGCTATCGTAATTTGTTGGAACATAGAAGTACAGGGTTCGAGTGAAATTATAATCAGGTTGGTTGAAGGCTATGGCTTGTTGGAAACTGCCAGTTGTTTGCCCAAGACTGACGCTAACTAAACCAATGAAGCAAATTATCGAGAAAAGTTTTTTCATGGAGTCAAGGTAATGGGGATAGAGGAAAAAGGAACCGAAAACCGGAAAAAGCAAGGCTAATGTCGGGAAGAATTCACTGATTTACACTCAGCTACTTTTGATTGAAATTGTAGGTTGAGAACGCTATTTCCATCCAATAGCACGATTGAATTGTTAATTATGGATGAATTAATGCCTCTTATGCCTCCATGTTTGGAGTAAATTCCTTTGATGAAACTCACATTCAGAATTTCGAATTCTTTTTTGAAACTGTAGACCGTCAAATCATCATTCGTCTGTTTAATTCCATTTTTCATGAATACTTGAATTGATATGTCTAGGTCCATCTTATCTATTCGGGTAATTGCGGGAATGGTTGAAGCAAAGTTTCCGTGCGGAATATGAACAGAAGCGGGCGGTAAGCGAAACCTTTGGATGGAAGGTTTTGAGGTTGCCAACTTCCAAGGAGCAAGACTAAGTCCCACACCTATATAGCTCATATTCCGCATGAAATCTTTTCGTTTCATGAATCGAATTCTTCGATGAGTACGCCCATTTTACCCTGCTGATAATCACGTAAAGCCTCCATTATTTGTGTTTGATTGTTCATAACGAATGGACCGTAAGTAGCTAGAGGCTCGTTAATTGGTTCGCCCGCAAGTAAGATTGCGCGTGTTTCTTCAAGCCCTTCAAACGAAATACTTTCACCATCATTTTTAAACCAGACAAGATCTCTCCCGCCTGCATGGCGCACTCCATTAATTTCCGCTTTCCCGTCTAATAAGTATAGGATTGCATTGAAATTCTTAGGAATAGGCACATCCATCTTACCACCTTTTCCAATCTCAAATCGCATAACCAACATTGGTGTCATTAGTTCTATCGGGCCTGTTTTCCCCAAAGCTTCACCTGCTACTACACCTGCTTTCACTTTTCCGTCTTCAGAAGAAATCCAGGGTGTTTTCTCGGCAGTTAATGGTTGATACTTAGCGGGTTCTAGCTTGTGTTTGGCAGGTGTGTTTGCCCAAAACTGAATTAACTCGAAATCACCACCTGCTTCAGCCAGTTCTTTTGGCGGTCGTTCACTGTGAATGATGCCTTTGCCGCTGTTCATCCATTGCGCGCCTCCGGCTGCTATAATGCTTTGAGTGCCCAATGAATCGCGATGGTGCACCGCACCTTTGAAGATAAGTGTAACAGGAGAGAATCCACGATGCGGATGCGGTCCAACACCAACTTCTTTTTCTGTTTGTCCGCCAGGCATTTTGTTTGCCCAGTGGTGTATGAGTAGAAAAGGGTCAATCTGTTCTATACCATTTACCGGTAGTGATTGATCTAATATTATTCCACCCATATTTACTTTTTGGGCAGGTATGATTTTATGGATTGAACGTTTCATACTTTAAAATTAATGTTTAAACATTGATTTAACAATGAACGATGGAAAGGGTTCAAAAGCGTTTAACTCGAGTGGTCGTAGATGATTTTCCATTCATCTCCAAATCGTTTCCAGATGAGCGTGAAAAGGCCGTTCGGTTCATCCGACTCTCGAATCAATTTCCACTTGCCGGTAACGAGGTAATGCTCTGTTCCCATTGGGTCAACATTTAGAATGTCAAATTCCAATTGACCCATTGCCGCCTGGTCGGGATACGATTTCTTGTAATTATCGAGTGTTGCTTGCCAACCATAGTTGATGCCTGATTTACCAATGAACCGTAGTGAATCTGATTGCCAATAACCCTGCATGAAACAATCGACATCGCCATTATTCCAACATTCCTGTTGCACGGCAAGCACGGTTCTAATTTTTTCTTCAGCTTTCATATCTGAGCGGTTAGAATTATGGCATGCAACTAGGGTAAGGCAAGCCAGAAATGGGAGAAGTGATTTCATAGGATAAAAATAAGCCCGCAGCTCAATACGAGTGCGGGCTTTTATTCTGCGAAGCAAGTTGCTATTTAGCTTCTCGTATTTGCATGTTTTCTTTTTTCCTTTTTTCACGTTCGGCTCGCTTTTCTGCTTGCTTTGCGTCAAATACTTTAAGCTGCTCTGCGGTGAGAACCGAGCGCATTTTCAGGAAAGCTGCCATTCGGCTCTTATCCATCTCAGCTTCAAGTTTGTGCATTTCATCAATCAGGCTATTAATCTCATTGATATTCGGATTTGTAGAGGTTTTAAGGTCGGCCAGTTTGTTGCGAACAGCTTTCACAGCTTCACGTTGCGATTTGGCTCCTTCTTTTCCGCTCTTTTTAATCTCTTGGAGCGATTTTTTCTGAGCCTCGGTTAAATCCGGAATGTCGGCCATCATATCCCTGCCCTTTCCTTCTCTAACATGTGTTCGGTCTTTTGGTCCGTGGTCGCCACGCGGTCCTTCTTGTGCAATTCCTGTCCCAGCTATTAGGGCAATGATTGCAATTGTTGACATTAACTTTTTCATTGTTCAAGTTTTAAGTAATTGTGAGGATAAGATGCCGCATTGCGCAAAAGGTTTAACTACTGCATCAAGTTTCTCGCAATCACTTTGAAATAAGACTCATGAAACGTGCATTTGGAACAGAAGTTTCACCATTATCGCAGAATTCAGGTTTTAGACCGTCTACGAAATACATCTCTATTTCACCTTTGTTTTTTGCCTTAATTTTTCCTCTCGGGGTGCAATCGAAATAGTCCTTAATCAAGTGGTATGTGGAGCCACTTATATTCACCTTCATTACGTCTCCACTACTTTCCATTCGGGCAGCGGTGTTAACTGCATCTCCCCAAATGTCGAACGCAAATTTATTTTTGCCAACGACCCCAGAAACTACACTACCAGTATGGATTCCAGCTCTCAGTTTCCACGGTTTTTCACCATCATGTTCCTTTTGCAGATTTATTTTTGCAAGTCGATGTACCATTTCTAGACCTGCAGCCACAACAAAAAGCGGGTTAGTATCATTCTTTGTTGGAATGCCTCCAGCCGCCATATATGCATCTCCGATGGTCTTAATCTTTTCTATTCTATACTTATCCATCACCTCATCAAACATTCGGAAATGCTCGTCTAAAGATTGCACTAATTGTTCATGAGAAATGCCTTCGGTAATGTTGGTAAAGCCTACAAAATCTGTGAATAGAACCGAAACTCTATCGTAATATCTTACAGAAGCGTAACCAGTTTCTTTTAATTCATTTGCGGTTTCGGCCGGGAGAATATTCAACAATAACGCATCTGAACGGTCTTTTTCGTGCCTAAGCTCCTTTGTTCGATCATCCACCATTCCCTGCAGTTTTTCTTTTTCCTCCAAGTGCCGCTTTTCTCTGAGTTTAATTATTACCCAAACCAGCCCAATCAGCGCCAAGGCGCAAAGAACAATAAACCACCATTTCAGCCAGAAAGGAGCGAGAACCTTGAATGTGAAAGTTATTGGTGTCTCATTCCAAATTCCATCACCGTTATTCGAACGAACATTGAATGTGTATTCGTTCGGTTTTAGGTTGGTGAATGAATGAAAATTCTTGCTTTCTACCTGTGACCATTCATCGCTAAAGCCCTCCAATTTCCACTGGTACTTTACGTGACGTGGTGTGCGGAGATTGATTCCGCTGTACTCAATGGTTAGGTTGTTTTGGGAAAATGGGAGAAGCAAATTTTTTGGAAGATTGAAATAGCCCTCAGTGCCGTCAGCGTACTCGCTAGTGTTCCAATCTGCATCTTCAAATTCCAGATTTACTCGAGTAATGTGCAGTCTATTTTCCACCAGAAATTCTCGTTTGGCCTTCGGGTTATATCGTGTGCCTCCGCGAATCGTACCGAACCAGAGATTGCCTTCTGCATCAATGCTAGTGGCGTTTTCGTTGGTTTCTACACCAATAAAACCTTCTGGCATTCCGTAATACTGAACCTCCTTTATCTCTGCTCGATTGTTAAGAAGAATCTGATCAACGCCAGAAGCGGTTCCTGCCCAAAGATTACCTGACTGGTCAAAAACAAGTTGATGAATGTCTATTGAGGACAGTCCATCTTTCAAATCAATCTGATCGAAATCTGAAGATTTGACTGCTTCAGGGGCTTCCTGATATTTGAAAATGCCACCGCCTTCTGTACCAATCCAAATTGTCCCATTTGCTCCAGTTGCAATTCCCGAAACATTCGAAAGCATTTTAGGAGCAACAATGGTTGTGAATTCATCATTTTGAAAAATGACTGGCTCAGCACTTAGGTACCCAATCCAAATGCGATTAAACCTATCCTTATAAAGGCAAGAAACCTCGCTTTCGTTGATGTTTGCGTTGCTGTGATATTGATTGAATGTGTAGCCATTCTTACTGTTCGAAAAGCGGGTTACGCCTTGACTGCTTCCAATCCAAATATGTTTGTTTCCGTCAAATAGAATAGCTTTTACATCCTCGTCAAAACGTTTCCCGTCCGTATTTAGCCAAGTGGTTTCTTTGCCATCTTTGATGAGTATCCCCTCGTCTGTTCCAAACCAGATGGTGCCATCGTTAGCCTTAATAATTGTATTGATGCTTCGTTTGGAAAAATCGTTGCCAAGCGGATTCCTAATGATTTTCCATGTGCCATTGCTATTCGGAATCAATTCCGTCACACCTTCAAGTGTTCCTAGCCATGTATCACCATCGTCATTATTGAAAATTGATAAGACTTGATCACTCGTAACTCCATCCTTCTCCGTGAAATGAATAAACTCTTCGCCTGAAAATCGGCAGATTCCACCGAAATACGTGCCGAACCAAAGGTTGCCACTTCGGTCCTTAGTTATATGGCGAATGCGATCATTGCTTAAGCCGTTTTTTTCTGTAAACGAAGTAAAGTTTTTACCATCAAACCGGCTTAATCCCTCTTGCGTGCCAAACCACATATTACCAAGATTATCCTGGCATATTCCACGGATTCGGTCATCCACCAATCCATCTTTTGGCATAAAAGTTACAAAGCCATTTTGTGTCAATTTGTTCACACCGCTCTCCGTTCCAACCCAAAGCGTATTCAGTTTATCCTCATATAGAACTAGAACCCGCTTATGAGAAAGCCCCGATCGTGGGGTGAAAGTTTTCCAGTTTTCGCCATCAGTAGAAACCAAGCCTTCGTCTGTGCCAAACCAGAGATTACCGTTGCTATCGCGAAGTGCAGCTCGTACTTTATCGCTCTTCAACGTTTCGGTTTTGTCGTATACAGAAACTATTAGGGTGTCATTTTCAAACCGCAGTCGATTGATGCCTCCTCCAAAAGTGCCAATCCAGATATCACCATCCGTACCTTGTGTAATGCAGCGAATGTATTCGTTGGTTAGCCCGTGCTCTGCGGTAAATGTTTCAAATGTTTTACCGTCATATTTGCACAATCCGTGGCCGTCAGTTCCAATCCACAGATTGCCGGCCTGGTCTTCAAACAGTGAGCGGATGGTATTGTCTGGAAGCCCGTTTCCGATGGTGAACGTGACGAATTGACGTCCGTCAAACCGGGATAGTCCGCCACCTTCTGTCCCCGTCCATAAATAACCACGACTGTCTTGCAAGACGCAGTAGACACCACTTCTTGGCAATCCTTCTTCTACAGAATACCGCTTAAAGTTGTACTGCTGCGCGCTGGTTTGAAGACAAACCACTGTAAGAATGACAAATGAAAATAGGATTTTGAGCAACGCCAAAGCTTTGGCTAAAAATAGGAAACACGATTACGTAGCCGAACATCCAGATTAACACAGACAAGCAGAAATTAACATGTGTTTGTTGAATACGAACCAAACAAGAACATAACAGGCCATTATGCACGGGTAACTTTGATTAAATAATTCAACTCATTATGTCAAAGCTCTTCAGAACGTTTTTCTTCTTGTTTATACCTGCATTATTGCTCACATCTTGCGTAGCTGAAAGACGCTTTCAGGATGAAGTTTCCGCTCGAGCCAAGGCAGAAGAGGAGCGGGCTAGGATGAAATCTGAGAATATTGATCTTAAAGCCACCTTGGCCGATATGGAAGATACAATGAAGAACTACGATAGGCAGTTATCTCATTTGAGGAAAGACACCGCTGTAATGGCAACTTCACTAAATAGAATGACCACCAACTATGATAAGCTGAATGACACCTACGAACGGCTGTTAGAACAAATGGGCAAGTTGAGAGAAGGAAATGCTTCTGATACTAAAAAGTTGACACAAGAATTGCAAGAAGCAAGAGCCAACATTCAAGTACGCGAAGATGACCTAAGGAGGTTGGAAAACGCGTTGGCAAAAAAGGAAGGAAATGTGGATGCTATGACCTCTGAATTAGAGAAAGCACGTGCTGAGTTAGACGATAAACGCTTGCAGTTGATGGCTCGCTCAAAGCGCATTAGCGATTTGGAAGGGGTACTAGCAAGAAAGGATAGTGCCGTTGCTGCTTTGAAAAACAACATAGCTAATGCGTTGCTAGGTTTTGCTGATCAAGGTCTTACCGTAGAACAGAAAAACGGTAAGGTTTACGTTTCGTTAGAGGAACAGCTATTGTTTAAGTCAGGTAGTTGGGTTGTTGACTCAAAGGGCAAAGAAGCACTTATGAAGCTAGCTAAAGTGTTGCAAACCCAACCTGATGTGGGAGTTTTGGTTGAGGGTCATACAGATAATGTTCCTTATGGAGGAAACGGAAACGTGACAGATAACTGGGACTTATCTGTGAAACGTGCCACTTCAATCGTCAAGATCCTTACGGAAAGTAGTTCTATTGATCCAGCTCAACTTTCGGCTGCTGGCCGCTCGGAATACTCTCCTTTAGATGGTGCCGACACAAAAGAAGCTCGCGCAAAAAACCGCAGAACGGAAATTATCATCACTCCAAAACTGAACGAACTGTTTAAGATTTTGGAGAGAAATTAAGACTTTGTCAACCGTTAACTGACCTATTTGGTCACCTTATAAAACTGAACTTCTTTCCCTGATAGCGCTCCAATTTTATTAATTGGTGGAAGTTCAGGAGCATTTTAAACGGATTTTCTTCAACCACAGAATTGGCTAACCAAGCAGGAATATTTCCTCCTGGATCTCCATGATAGTAGTAAAGAAGAGAGGTGTGACCATTATCCAAACGAGTAAACGTCCAAGTTCCTCCACCCTGTGTCATTCGTACTACACCATCTTTTTTAGGGTACTCAGCTGCTCCAGTTGTGGCCGTTACGGTTACAGCTTGAGTAGAAGCATCGTACGCATATTCTAACTTGAACGTAGCATCTCTATCTGCCACCGGCCATGGGGCTTTTAAATGCAGATAATGAATTTGTTGAGTGTCTGTTTGTAAAACCTTGACAGCCTCTAAACAATCGGGAAAAAGCTCCTTCAGGTGAGCAATATCTCTTAGAACGGCTACGCAGGTTTCTAACGATTGGTGAAATTCCGTAGTTGCTCTAATGGCCTTCATGTTTGAACCGATTACAGCTTTTGTGTATGCCTTAATCCCATCCTTATCTTTCTTCAATTCCCACTCATCTTGAGCAAAAGCAGAAATGCTAATTAAACATAACATAAGGGCAAACTGGTGTTTCATTGGGATTGGATTGAAGTGTTAAGATAGTGCTCAATTTGAGATGCGAAATTGGCATGCTCAAGCACGTGAATTTTTTCAGCTATAGTTTCTGGTGTGTCATTTTCTCTGAGCTTGCAACTCGCTTGAAATAGAATTTCGCCCTTGTCGTACTCTTCATTTACCAAATGAATCGTGATACCAGTCTCTTTTTCTTTGGCGTCCTTAACAGCATTATGTACATGCATACCGTACATGCCTTTACCACCATATTTAGGCAGAAGGGCTGGGTGAATGTTGATGATTTTATTTGAGTAAGTCCTAACAATATTTTCGGGAACTAGCCACATGAACCCCGCTAGAACGATCAAGTCTATTTGTCTCGATTTTAGTTCGTTTACAATCTTATTGGTTTGATAGAAAATGGCTCGGTTAAATGTGATTGTTTCTATCCCAGCGGTATCGGCTTTTGCCAAAACTGGCGCTGAGGAGTTGTTGGAAAGAACAAGGGACACCTGAATAGTCGGGTGTCCCTTGAAATGTTCGATTATTTTAACGGCATTTGAGCCTGTACCTGAAGCGAAAATGGCTATTCGTTGCATACCTCAAATGTAAGCTGAGTTAGTGCGAATCCTTCTTGCAACAACCGTGTAGTTTTTCGTAACCCTCCTCGGTTGCAGGACTATCATCTGCATCATATCCAACTTCATTAATAGCCGCTCGAATATCTTCAATTGTTGTTTTATTGGTCTTAAAACTTACTGTAACAATGAAGGTGTTTAGGTCAAGATCTGCAGCAGTTACGCCTTTTGTGAAAGCCAATTCTTTCTCAATAGTTTCTTTACACATTTCGCAAACTGCAGAAGTTTGTATTTCTACAGTCTCTATGCTTTTCTGAGCCATAACCACGCTTGAAGAAAGAATGGTGGCTAGTATAATTATCAAGTTTCTCATTTCTATTTATTTCAATTTATATCGTAATCCTAAGTAGGGATTTATTCCCATAGTTGAACCCCAAACAAGCGAAGCATCAAAGAACGGGCCGTACGGGTCGTCTGCCGCAATTATCGCGTTTTTTTGGCGGAAATTCGTCAAGTTTTCCGCACCCACGTAAAGTTCAAACCACTTAAACCGCTTTGTTACTTGCATATTCATGGTTACGTGCCATGCTGATGTTGCAGCAAGTTGATATTGCAATGGATTTGATTCAGTTGTTGGAATTCTTGAAGGACCATGTACATGCACACTTAGGTCGAATTGCCACTTGTTGAAGTTTGTAGCGTAGCTGAACGTGGTAAGGATTTTATGTTGTTTTACCAATGACTTTTGCCTTAATTGATTGGCCGTGGTCATCCACACATCGTTCCATTTATAAGCAGCTTTTATTTCAAATCGTTTTACGGGTTCATAACCAATTTCTGCTTGCAAGCTGTTGGAATAAGAGGCTCCCGTGAGGTTGTAAACATCAACAGATTGAGTATTGGCATCTAAATCAATGATAACCTGATTCTCGAAATCCGTTCTGTAAAAACTTGCATAAACTGTTGTCTGCCGTCCAAACACTTTGAATTGATGAGACACACTAGCCCCATAGTTCCAAGACACTTCAGCTTTCAATTCTTCAAGCACACGCACCGCACGAGAACTAGCCATCAGGGAACTACTTTCTGTAAATACGTTGGATGCTCTGTAACCTCTTCCTCCGGTTAAGCGAATTACGGTCTTGTCGGTAGGGTTGTACTTCAAATGCAACCGTGGGGTGTAGAAAGAGCCGTATTTCGAGTTGTGGTCGTATCTGAATCCTGCTACTGCAGAAAACTTCTCTTTTATACTAAAGGTGTATTCTGCATAAACGCCTGGAATTACTTCTTCGCGTGCAAAAGCACTGTCGTTAAAGCTCTCCTCATAGTTGTCGTAGTTGAAGGAGCTTCCCAATTTCAGCTGGTGCTTATCCTCATTCCAACCCTTTAAGAAAATAAGGTTTGTGTTAGCACTTTTCTGGACCCCAGAATACTGCTTTAACCCGAAATAGGAATTTTGGTCATGGTACCTCCAGTTGGTAATCAGTGCAACGCTCATGTCATCTTCATTCGGAACGATGTATCCTGTTTTGGTGTGAATATTTGCCAATCGATTTGTAATCTCAATTCCGTAAGGTCCAGTTACCTGAATTCCTTGCTCGGGCTTAAACCCAACCTGCCCACCAATTTTATTGTCGTATAATCCGTGTAATACAATTTGACCAACAAGGTTTTTGCCTGAGAATTTCCACCTGTTGAAAACGTTGTATTGCTGAGAACGTGGAATGTCTACAAACGCATCTTTGTTCATGTCGTTCTCTCTAAAAACACCGCTTGCATGAACGTTAATATTCATTCCTACTTTCTCATTAAAAACATAGCCAGATTGGATATTGGCTTCAACCCGTCCTCCAGTATTTCCGTATACGTTTACAAACAGTTTTTCGGCTTGGTCAGGCTTAAAGTATTCGAGGTTGATTTGACCAACCATACTTTCGTAGCCGTTAGAAACCGAGCCTGGACCTTTAATTATTTGGATTGATTCAATCCAAGTTCCCGGAATAAATCCCATTCCATAATTGGAGGATAATCCTCGGATAAGAGGTACGTTTTCGGCCTGAATTTGTGTGTAAACGCCATCTAATCCAAGCATCTGAATTTTCTTGGCTCCAGAAACCGCATCGGTAAAAACCACGTCAACAGATGCGTTTGTCTCGAAGCTTTCGGAAAGATTACAGCATGCGGCTTTGCCTAGTTCGTGGCTGCTTATCGATTCGGAAATAACGGGATCCATCAGCTTAAATGCGCTGCCTTGTTGCCTTTCTGAGACTGTAACTTCTCCAAGTTGAACCGATTGTTTGAGATGAATTTCAATCTCCTTTTTGGTGTTGTTAACCAAAATTGTGTCTGAGGTGTATCCAACGAAACTCACAACCAATTTGGCAGGTAGTTTTTCGGGTTTGTCAATTGTGAATTCCCCGTTAATATTGGTTGCGGTACCGATGGTGGTGCCAAGCCAAAAAACACTAGCACCAATTAGTGCACTATGGCCATTCTCGCCTTCTTCGTGCACGTGTCCAAGAAGCGATTGTCCCTGGACTTTAAATAGAATGAGCGCTTGCAGCAGCGCAAGCAGAATTAATTTTTTCATGATAACAGATTTGATTGATTATTGTACTTAGGCGCTATGGCGCCAATCAAAACTGTGGAATCAGATAAGGAAGGTTTGCAGAAGAATATGCCTCTCTGCCGAGGTTAAAACAAACGGATTTTCGACCAGGTGAAGACCGAAATTGGCTACACATTTGGTGGATTTGAAAACCTGCGAAAGAGGAATGTATTTGAAGCTCGAAAATTGTTGTTTCTTGGTGTTCTCAGTAGGATTTGCTGGCAAATCTTCTTGAAAATAATTCGATTCATAATCGCAGCAAGAGAGTGTCAGAGCATCTTTTTCGCTTCTGTCGCAACTATCTGAACAAGAATCTATAGATGTGTTGATGGCTAATTTGTGTTCGCCACTCATACCGCAAACCATGTGATCTACGTAAAACCCCATGCTAGAAAACAGCACCAGCATGGCGAGCAGAATACTTGATACGGCTTTTAGTACGTTCACGCTGCAAAAATACGAAACTCAGACGCCAAGGTTCGTTCTGAATAGTTTAACGGCAATTGCCAGCAATATTATCCCAAACACTTTTCTTAACACGTTTATTCCGCCTTTTCCTAAAAAACGCTCAAAATGCCCAGTTGTTTTGAGTACGAGATAAACTAGCCCTACGTTAATAATAATAGCAATGAGAATATTAACCTCAGCATATTCTGCTCTAAGCGAAAGTAGAGTAGTAAGTGTACCTGCACCCGCAATAAGCGGAAATGCCAATGGCACTACCGAAGCGGTTGATGGGGAATCGTCTTCTTTATAAAGTTGGATGCCAAGTATCATTTCTAAGGCGATAAAGAAAATGACCAAAGAACCTGCAATTGCGAAATCGCCTACTGTAATACCTATTAGCGCTAGAATGTTTTCTCCCAAAAAAAGGAATACAACCATTAGTACCAACGCCACTATTGAAGCTAAACCCGAGCGTAAATGACCGTTTTTTTGTCTTAGATCGATGATAATTGGTACGCTGCCGATAATATCAATTACGGCAAAAAGAATCATGGATGCGGTAGCGATTTCCTTGAAATTCAGTTGCATGTTAGCCAGTTTAAATTGGCGCGCAAAAGTAGATTTCGCTCGGTGCTGTGCAACCCCTAAAAAGTTAAAAATCTGTTAACCGAAAAGCTGAGCGAATACATCACTGACTTTAGACACTGCTATTACTTCGATTCCTTTCGAATTCATCACATTAGGATCAGCATTTCGCTTGGAGATAAAAACACGCTTCATTCCCATTTTTGAAGCCTCTTCTATGCGTTGCTCAATTCTGTTTACTGGTCTAATTTCACCACTTAAACCCA
>CALCGD010000054.1 GCA_937900875.1 uncultured Flavobacteriales bacterium | reverse complement strand
GTCATATACTGGTTTCACCGACTGAATATAATTTAATGGTTCAGTCAGTGGAAATAACTCCAACTCAAATTAGTTCAGTTTTTGGAACTGTTTTTGGTTGGGTTATCTTTCTCGGTTATCTCTCATATAAAGTGAAGATAGCTTCAAAAATTGTTAGTAAAGCTTAGCCACATAACTTTAATTTTGGAGATTTAAAATGGATGATTTATTTGCAGCAGTAAGTTTGACAGCAGTAGCGGCTTTTGTAATTGCAACTGGTATTGTCATTATCGGCATTCGCATGTCTGAAAAGGGTATCGGTATCAGTACCCGCAACATTAAAAAAGCCTAAGGGTAGGAGGTGAACTGTGGCGGGATTAATTCTCGCCCTTTTCTTTGCAATTATCGCATTGATTGGGGCTATCTGTGGCTACATAGTTAGCCAAAATTTATTCGGGCATTAATATGAAAATAATTAAACAAGGGTCGCTCATATTATTATTTGCGGCCTTTTCTTTTTTTAGTAGCACGATAAGCGCAGCGTTAAATGAAACCCCTGTTGCTCCTTGGGTCGAACCTAAATCCGATTCCACTCAAACTTGGTCTTGCACTAAAAGCTCAGATAATACACAAGTTCGAACAACAGCCGAGGCTTGTGCTGCCATTCACAACGGTCTTGTTCCTGCTCCCACTGAAAGCAAAACTTACACAGATTGTAAGTATGTTCAAAGTGGCTCTTCTTATCGCTTCTCATGCCAAATGAATGGTCGTACATCTTCTGGTTGGACTAACCTTGGTCGTGTCGAATTTGGTAAGCGCGATAGCCCAGACAGCTCTCAAACTAAGACTTGTCCCCCAGACGGTTCTCCTAAGTATAAAATCGGCCCTGTTCAGGAATCACCACAAAATCCAACTCACCTAGTTTGTAAGATGCAGTTTACACCTTGTCCGCTCGGCTTTTACTCTCACGCAGTAAGTACCAGTTCTGGCGGCACCGAATCTTGTGTACCTATAAATTGTCCCGCCAAAGGCACTCAAATGTCAGGCACAATAAAAAACCTTGCTGGCGTCATACCTCTCGGCGGTTCAGGAACATATTGCGATGGCCTTTGCAATTTCAGCATTGAAAATGGCTCAAATCTAAACTTCGTTAGCGGTGTTTCACTTGGTTCACAATGCGGCCAATCTCCAACTGAAGGCCAAAAATTCACACCAACTGACAAAGAAAGCAAGTGCACTGAATATCAACTAACAGGTGCTGATGCCACCTTTCTCGACTGCCAAGAGGGAACCATAGACGAGCCAATACCAGACACCTCCAATCCTCTTCCTGATGTTGAAAATTCTAAGGTCGATGAAACTCCACCAATTGACCCGTTCACTGGCGTTGAGTGCACCACAGTTGATGACAAAATGAGTTGCATAGGTAAGAACATCACTGATGCGTTAACCAAGCAGACCAAGGACGATGCCAAACTAGCTGCACAGCGTCATAACAAGCTTGTCGAGCAACAAAAGGACATTACTGCTTACGTTGAAGAACAGCAGCGCAAACGTGAAGACTCTCGCAAGAATGACGCTGTCACAATGATTGAGGCTATTCAAGAAGTTAATCGCACTATACAGACCTCTGGCGGTTCTACTGGCGGCGGTACCACTGGTGGTACTGATTTAGGCGTTAAGAGTGCCATTGAGACATTGGGCGACGGTTTAAATAATACCGACGTTCCGACTGATTCAACGCCAAGTGAAGGTATTGCATCATTTTATGAGCCAGAGTATCCAAACGGCTTCCAAGATGTTTGGTCTAAGAATAAGTCTTTATTTGACAACTCTGAAATGAATCAATATTTAGATTCATGGAAATTAACCGCTGCTGGCAATGCCCCACCAATGAATATCTGCTTCGATATGGGCTTTGCAGATTATGGCTGTAAAGACTTCCAGATTGACCCGCGTGTATTCCCGTTTTTACGAATCATCATTTTAGTTCTAACGGCTTTCTTCTGTCGTTCACTAATATTTGGGGGCTAAAATGTTAGATTGGTTAGCTAATAAATGGAATGAGTTTGTCGATTATCTTTACCAGATATTCACTAGCGCAGTTGATTTCCTAAAAGACTTTCTTTGGTGGGTGCTAGATAACTTATTTGGCGCTGTCCTTTTTATTATAGACGGCCTAGGTTCGTTATTTGCTGGTTTAAATCCTTTGCAATATTTCAGTATTATTCCGCCCGAGGTTCAGTACTACATGGCTATATGTGGTTTTAACGAATCAATGGGGATGATTGTTACCGCCTTATCCATTCGTTTTATTCTGCAATTAATTCCATTTGTGAGGTTAGGTTCATGATAAACGCTATTGTTGGACGCCCAAGGGCTGGCAAATCTTACGAGTCAGTCATTTATCATATTATTCCCGCTGCTATGGAAGGGCGCTTGGTAGTAACAAATATACCTGTAAATAAAGAAGCTGTTGCAAAGTTTTATACTCAAGCTGCTGCTGATTTAATTATTCACGTAAAAGCTAATTTTACAGACTATGGCATGATTCGTCCTTTTGCTACCCCTGATGACTACACTAAATACGATTGGAAAAACGAAAAGGGACAAGGCCCCTTATTCGTTGTCGACGAGGCTCACCTTGCAATTGGTCGTGATGCCAAAAAAGAAGTTTTGGAATATCTTTCAATGCATGGCCATTATGGTCACGACATCATTATGGTGACTCAAGACCCTCAAAAGCTACACCGTGATTTAAAGTCCATGGTCGAGGTTTGTTGGCGTTGTATTAAAAAATCCGTATTCGGTGACGACAAGCATTATATTAAAAAAACTTATCATGGCGTCGGTGGTCGTAATGAAGATTTTGTACACGAAGAGGAGCGTGAATATAAAACTCAGTTCTTTCAGTTTTACCAATCCCACACGCAATCATCATCTGCTGTTGACGAGGCTAAGCCTAAAGACGTTCAAGCTGTAATGTTTCCTCGTAAGAAGCTTATTATCGGTATGCTAATTATTGCAGTCCCTATGGCTTTATTTTTTGGTGCCAAAATGATTGCACCTTCTGAATCAACTAAGCCAAAGACTTCTAGTGCTTCAACTCAACAAACCCAAGCACAAGCTCAACAGGCTTCAACACCAACAGTTATTTCCGTCCCAGTTCGCACAGCTTCCGTTTCATCCAAGCCAGACATTCCAAAGCATCCTTTTTACAAGGTCACTTTGCATCTTGATGGGATAGCTTATTACACGCTCAAAGGCCGTGATTATAAGGAGTCTTATTTTGTCGCTACACAAAACGGTCAACCCGTTTTTAACATTGCAAGCGCTGATTTGCGCATGGCTGGATATGATGTTGCCGTATATGGTGAATGCTTGGTTAGATTGACCTATAACGACATCTATGACGATTGGATTACATGCGACTCACCACAAATTGCTTTATCCGAACCAACTGCTAAACCATCCGAGCCTGAGAGCGGTGTCTAGGAAGGGACCCGCTTGCGGGAAGGCTCCTAGACTATAGCGAACAGCGAGAGGGGTTTTAAATGAACGAACTAATGATATTATTTACGTGCGTCTTAACAGTAACACTCGCCATCGAGGCTCGCAAAAGAGGCAGATTCTAACCAACATAATTCACCATAAGGATTACTTATGCTTGCTATGCCTACGCTCTTTGTAACTGATTTTGTTTGGCTTGATGTACTTAAATATTTAGATGAAATTATTGTTTGCCACTAACTAATTCCGATACACGTATTTTTAAATCGAGGTGTTTATGAGCTATGAATCTTTAATTTGCACACAATTGCAGCGTGAAGACGATGTTTTTTTATGGCCAGATTATTCTTGGTGTTTTCGCTATGAGTTAATAGATCATTCGCATAAGTCAGATGACTATGAGGTTGTTTATTGTTTAGCACCCAAATGGTTTGAAATTACTTGGTCTTAATATTTATGTTAACTCTTAAATTTTATCGTCAAGGTCTCTCAGCTATATCCTTTGCAGATAATCCTTACAAGTACGGCACCACTGAGCATAATGATTTTGAGCGCGGCTACGGTGCCAAGCTCGATGCTTTGCAGTGTTTGTCTAAACCTCTAGGTAAACGTAAGCCATCTTATCGAGATAAATCCTTCCGTAAGTAAAGCTGCGCACAATGT
>CALCGD010000053.1 GCA_937900875.1 uncultured Flavobacteriales bacterium | reverse complement strand
AGAAGAGATTAATTATTCTGAAGATTTTTTCAGCAACATCTTCTTTCATTTGAATGCTAAAAATGCGTGTAAAGCTTGGAAGGCAGTTGATACTAACGGTGATGTAATTGCCTCACTCCTACTCGTTTGGGACGATGAATCTGCATATTACCTAGCAGGTGCGGTTGACCCAAAGAAAAAGAACACAGGAGCCATGAGTTTGTTAATGTGGACCGCCATTCAATTCTCAGCAGGCGTTACTAATTCCTTCAATTTTGAGGGAAGTATGGTTGAACCTATCGAGCGCTTCTTCCGTTCGTTTGGCGCTAAACAAACCCCCTATTTCGAAATTCGAAAAACCGACTCGAAGCTTTTGAAATTGCTTTAAAAAACAAAAGGGCTCGCATTGCGAGCCCTTTCTAATTCCAATAATACCTACAAGCTTATTTGGCGTAAGCTACAGCTCTCTTTTCTCGGATAACGGTAACTCTTACTTGCCCAGGATATGTCATCTCGTCTTGGATTTTCATTGAGATATCTAGTGCCATTTGATCTGACTGAGCATCGGTCACTTTATCGCTTTCTACAATCACTCTCAACTCGCGTCCTGCCTGAATAGCATAGGTCTTGGTAACCCCAGGATAAGCCAATGCCAATGCTTCTAGCTCGTTAATTCGCTTAATGTAGCTTTCAACAATTTCTCGTCTTGCTCCTGGTCTGGCGCCAGAAATGGCATCACAAACCTGAATAATAGGAGAAATCATAGTTGTCATTTCAATCTCATCGTGGTGGGCTCCAATGGCATTACAGATGTCTGGTTTTTCACCATACTTCTCTGCCAATTTCATACCCAAAATTGCGTGTGGCAATTCTGGTTCTTCATCAGGCACTTTACCAATATCGTGAAGCAGTCCAGCACGTTTTGCCTTCTTAGGATCAAGACCCAATTCAGCCGCCATAATTGAACACATATTCGCAACCTCTCTTGAGTGCTGCAACAGGTTCTGACCATAAGAAGAACGATACTTCATACGCCCAACCATTCTGATTAGTTCAGGATGCAAGCCATGGATTCCCAAATCAATTGCGGTTCGTTTTCCGATTTCCACAATTTCTTCCTCCAATCGCTTTTTAGTTTTACCCACTACCTCTTCAATTCTAGCAGGATGAATTCTACCATCCGTTACCAATTGATGTAGCGCTAAACGAGCTGTTTCGCGTTTTACAGGGTCAAATCCTGAAAGGATAATCGCCTCGGGCGTATCGTCAACAATAATCTCAATTCCAGTAGCAGCTTCAAGCGCTCTAATGTTTCGACCTTCTCTACCAATTATTCGACCTTTAATCTCATCGCTTTCAATATTGAAAATTGAAACAGCGTTCTCAATTGTATGCTCCGTAGCCACTCGTTGAATGGTTTGAATAACAATCTTTTTAGCCTGCTTGTCAGCTTGTAATTTGGCTTCTTCTACGGTTTCATTTATAGCGGCCATCGCGGCTGTTTGAGCCTCCGCTTTAAGAGCTTCCACTAATTGAGCTTTCGCTTCATCAGCTTTCATTCCTGCAACTTTTTCAAGCTGCTCCACCTGCTTTTGTCTATCGCGCTCTACTTCTTCAATTTTCTTGTTAAACAGTTCTACCTGACCATCCAACTTTTCTTGCTTCCGCTTTGCTTCTTCTGATTCGCGCCTAGCTCCTTCTCTATCACGCTTAACATCCTCAAACTTTTGGTTCAGCGAACCTTCCTTCTGTTTGATTCTATTTTCACCTTCAATAATTTTCTGGTTCCGCTGATTTACCTCTTTTTCATGCTTGTCTTTCAGCTCATGAAACTTTTCTTTCGCCTGTAATATTCGTTTTTCCCGAATAACTTCTGCCTTAGCCTTGGCTTCTTCAATAATGCTGTTAGCCTGAGAATTAACCGTCTTCTTATTATAGACCATCATTCCCACGCCTCCCAGAATTAATCCGAGCAAAGCTGCTACCACTCCTATTATCATTTTTTCACTTCATTTTGGTTCATAAAAAAACCCGCATAAATCCTTGGCTTAATTAAACTCCAATTAAGACATTTTTGGGACTGCCGAACGCATCAGAGGTCCACTGCTCCAAACGGAGACTACACCGGAGTGTAGTTGAGGCCTTTCTTTAACATTACTAAGCGTTATCCCAATATTATAAGTACTGAGTTTAACAAACGATCGATCTATGCGGGAAATCGTTGTAACGCCTTTCAGCGTTACCTATCTATTTAAAAGAACGAACTACTTAATCAAGTGTGGCATCAAGCATTTGCTCAATCGCCTTTAGCCTAATAAGCGTGCTCTGCTCTACACTACCTGCTTTGGAATCACTCTCCATAGCTTCGGTAGCAAACTGCAAAACACACATGCTTAATAAATCCCTAATATCTGTAACGGCATACTTGTCTTCGTACATTTTTAACCTGTCACGAATCTGCCGTTCAGCTTTTCTTATGGTTTCTTCTTCCTGAGGTGTTTCCACCGTCATCGGGTAACTCTTACCTGCTATTCTTACTGTTATCGCTTGAGTACCCATCCTAAAAGAATGTTCCTTAATTATTAAGAAGTGCTATACACTTGTCAACCTCCCGCACCAATTCATTCAACCTCTTCCTTTGCTCCTTGCGATCTTCATCATCATCCGTGACCGCCTTTGCAATTTTAACAACTTTATTCTGTTCCTCCAGTCTACTCAACACATTTTTTTGGTCATTTACCACCAACTCCAATTCTTCGTTGCGCCCCTTTAATTTCAGGTTCTCAGAATGCAGTTCAGACTGCATTCTTACCAACTTTTCAACTTTGGTAGAAAGATTTGCTATGTATGTGTCCAAGTTCTCCATTCGGAAATTTGAATATACAAACATAGCCTTTAATGATGTCAAATTTTTATCATGGCGTTCCCCTATTTGCTTGCAGCAAAAAGGGTCAGGCTGTTCGCGCTACACGGTAGCTTGCTTCCATCCTTAACGCAGCATTCTATAGCACCATCTGTGGTTCAATCCTTGCAAGAATCAATGTAAATTGGCGCTCATGTTCAAACAAG
>CALCGD010000052.1 GCA_937900875.1 uncultured Flavobacteriales bacterium | reverse complement strand
ACTTAAACAACCAAATACATACTGGATTGGCAAAAACCTTCTTAATCCATTTGTAGGCGTAATCTCCTGGACCTAATCCATCCCCATGTCCAATGAGGAATTTCTTACCGTTCCATTCGCGCGTTATAGGCTCTCGATGCATAGTAGCACCAAGCTCTTCTTCAAGGTAATTAAACATCCACATATCGTGGTTGCCAGTAAAAATATGTACTGGAATACCTGCATCGCATAATGCTGCAATTTTAGCCTGAAACCGAACGAATCCTTTGGGAACAACATTTTTGTATTCGTACCAAAAATCAAACAAATCGCCTACCAGATAAACCTCGGTGGCATCCTTAGATATGTCATCTAACCATTGCACCAACTGCAGCTCGCGCTCTCGGCTCTTTTCTTTAGACGGAACGCCTAAATGAAAATCAGAAGCGAAGTAAATTTTGCCGCTCATCAATTAAAAAAGCTTTGTGCTATTTGCTTTGGCTTCAACTCGTTTATGTTGAACGTGAACCGAATTTGTTGCCCGTAATTTCCGTTGTTCAAGTTGATGTCATCTTTCAAATTCTTGGAGTAAAGGAAAGGAAAATGAACTTCCAGTACATCACGCATTAAAACTACGCTTGCGCCAAACTCCACTAAAAACAGTTGAGAACCAGGAAAAGCATTCTTTGCATTTGCGTATGTACCGATACTCATAAACAACTCAATTGGGATTTTTCTATAAAGGGATGAACTTAAATTAAGCGCCAAAATCCAATCTTTTGAAGACCCTATTCTGCTGTAACTCTTAAATCCACCTTCAGACTCTACCATTTGTTGAGAAAGGAATCCTTGGGTTTCATTTCTCCCTAAAAACGACCCTTCTTGCAAGTATTCTTGATAACCTCTGGTAGAACTCATTCTTAAATTGAATGCTGGTGTAGAGGACTCCATCAGCATTTTTCCAAAAAAGACCCTTGCTCTAATTCCGTAACCACGCTTAAACTTAAACCGATAAATGGCTTCAATGCTAATTTTTCCTTCGCCATTCAAAAATTGCAAATCGGCATTTACTGCGGTAATATGTGGTGAAAGTGCATGCTTAAATTGATAAGTGAGTTGAGGAATGTTTCGAATTACTTTTCCGTTCGTCTCGCTCAAATACATGTTGTTTCGAAGGCGTAAATCGTGCACAATATTGTTGCGTCTGTTTTGCCCTAGCAGATGAAGTTTGAGCGTTGGGCGAATGATGTTGTTGGGAATGGAAGGACTATTCGGGTCAAAAACATTGCTGAAAGGCGAAACCTGCCCTACGTCAAATCGCTGTGCTTCAATAGCCAAGGTTACGTTAGGAAAACGCTGGTCTTGATGAAAAGTGTAGGCAAAACTTGCGTAACCGGTTACAGTTTTAGATCCAAAAGCATACATGGGAATAACCGTGTAATCGAATTTATTTGTTGGAAGCAAATTATTGTAGACCGCTGCGCCAAGCATAAATCCATCATAATTATTCCAACCTAATGCTGGAGAATATGCAAACTGCGACTTGTATGGGTTTTCATAATACGCTATAAACCTAGGTTGAATTGCTTCTGTTTTTCTGAACGCACCGCTTACTCGCATGGTGTTGTTCTTTCGGTTAATGTCTGGTATTATCTCTTCTGAATCGAGAACCAAACGGTCACAATCTGAACAATCAATTTCTATCCATTCTGAACATGAAATGCCAGGAAACCACCGTGTAGATAGTGTGTCTTTCCCGATTAACGTGCTTATGGGAAATGGAGCAGTCACTTTCCCGATATTTCTGACTTTAACCCTCAGTTTTCCGTCTTCCTTTTTTATCTGCGAAATGGAATAATCCATCTTTTTGGAACTACGTATAATGTCATCGAAAAACCACCTTAGCGAATCGCCAGTAACGTCAATCGCCACTTTTTCAAAATCTTCTGGTTGCGGATGTTTGAACTTCCATTTTTGAAAATAGGCTAGCATCAGCTCATCCATTTTCTCTTCTCCCAAATACTCCATTAAATAGTTGAATGCCAAGGCGGTTTTTACGTAAACGATAGAACCATAATTGAGACTAGAATACTTTTCTGAAGCCATTTCAATTGGCTGATCCGTGTTGCTTCTGGCCGTGACGGAGTAAGCGTGTTGAAGTAATTTTTTGTGCGGCATATTGTAAATACCAGCCCATTTCATCCCAAAATCTATCAGCTTACCGCCTCCATAAACATCCCGTAGCATCAGAAACGGATATTTCCGTTTCATATATCGATGCTCGATAAATGAGTTCAATCCTTCATCCATCCAAGGATGGTCGCGTTCATTGCTGCCCAATACCCCGTAAAACCAATTATGTCCAACCTCATGCATTATCACTTCTTCTAGTGATACGGCATCTCCACTTTCTCCGATAATTGTAACGTTTGGGTATTCCATTCCGCCACCTTCAGATAAAACGCCATCCACGGCAGTAACTTGGTTGTATGGGTAATCGCCAACCCAAAGAGAATAATAATAGGTGGCATCATTCAAATATTCAATAGAGTTTGACCACAAGTCAGCCTCATTGTTTGTAAACATGGCCCAAGTAGTCACTTTTCGTTTGCTGTGTGGTAGTTGAACCTCTCCCTTTAAAACATGATACCGTTTGTCTGCAAACCACCCAAAGTCGTGCACTTTTTCTTGATGGTAATGCAGCGTTTTTACCGAGTCGGATGAAGCTGGAAAAACCATATCGTCATAATCGAAGTAGTCGATGGCTTTCGTTTCCTTCACTTTCTCATCCAACCAAGCGAGTTCTTTTTCTCCACCAACTAAATCTCCTGTAGCACCTACTACGTAGTTTGCAGGTAGAGTAATATATACGTCAAACGTTCCGTATTCGGAGTAGAATTCTCCCTGACCTAAATAGGGCATTTGGTGCCAACCATCCTTATCGTATACAGCCGGTTTCGGGTACCATTGGGTTATTTGATAAGCTTGATAGAGATGTCCTAATCGAGAGAATATCCCTTTTGGTATTTGAACTCGAAATGGAGTTGATATAATTATTTTTTCTCCGGGAGGAAGAGGGGAGTCTAGAAAAACTCTGCAAATATCAGGGTTGTCAAGGTCAATCTCCATCCGAACAGGCTTGCCATTCACATGAAAATCAAGACTGTCTATCCAACCTCTGTCAATGTGTTTTGAGTAGAAAAGGGTAAGGTCATCATCTTGACGCATTTGCTCTGCAAGAGCTGACTTATTGTTTTTGTAAGCGTTTGGCCAAAGATGAAACCAGATGTAATTGAGGGTAGAAGGAGAGTTGTTTACGTACTCAATTACCTCCTTGGCATGTAATTGATGAGACACATCATCAAGGCTAACTTCTATGTCGTAATTAACTTCTTGTTGAAAGTACTCTTGAGTCCATCCAAAAACTGAATAGAGACTGAACGCAAGAAATACGGTGGATTTTTTTAACACCTATTAGTTAAATAGCTCTTCTAGTTTTCGTTCAAGCTCTTCTCCTCGCAGTCCTTTAGCTATGATAATTCCGTTTTCATCCAACAAATAGGTCATCGGAATTCCGTCCAAATTGTAGGCAGGTACAAAGCTGGATTGCCAGAATTTTAATTCGCTTCCGTGCTTCCAAGTTAGTCCGTCCTGTGCTATGGCTTGAATCCATTTTTCTTGAGTTTGATCCAAACTCACACCAAAAATTTCAAATCCTTTGTCCTTAAATCGGTTGTAAACCTTAACCACGTTTGGGTTTTCCATTCTACATGGTTTACACCAAGAAGCCCAAAAATCTATCATTGTAACCTTACCACGAAAATCGGATAGTTTTATTGCTCCGCCATCCGGAGTAGACACGGCAATTTCTGGTGCTGGGCTTCCAATATTTGTTCTGTTCGCGGCCTGCTGTTTTGCCTTAATATCTGTAAGTTGAAGTTTGAATTGCTTCAGATATTCTGAGTCTGGATACTTGGCCGCTAGATTGTCTGAAACTTGTTGAAAAACATCTAAATCTTCGTCAGGATTCAATCCTTGAACAGCAGATAAAGTAACCAGCGAACCTGGGTTGTCATCAATCAATTGCTTTACATAAACCCGATTTGCCTGTTGTAATTCACGAAACGTCTGATCAATTGACTCCGCGATGGAATCCAATCTAGGATGACCTGCCATTTGAAAACCTTGAAATACTTTTTTAAGGCTGTCGGTAATATTGAAATCCGACCTGCGCTGTAAGTCAAGTGTTCTTAGAATTTCTGAGCCTTTAGATCCAGTAACAGAATAGGTTTGATAAAAATCGAGCGCATTGCCAGAAACTTCCAACCTTTCACCATTCTCCAATAAGAGCACAACGAAATTCTTAGGGTTCAGAATTAGTCGGTAAAATCCTGGGTCGGTTAGTTCTCCAGCATTTAATACAAACGAACCATCTTGGTTTATTTTAATCGAATCTATCGGTGTGGCCTTGGTGGCTGAAAGTTTTTCTAATACCGCAGTTTCACCATCGGCATTAAGAACTTCGCCAGAAATGGTTGTACCTTTTTGTGCGCAACCCACTAAACAGAGTACGAATGATAGCGATACTAAAATCAGTCTTTTCATTATTCTTCTAATTTTTTTCTGACCAATTGATTGGCCAATTTAGGGTCTGCTTTACCCTTACTTAGTTTCATTACCTCGCCCATAAAAAGGCCTAGCACACCTTTCTTCCCTGCACGGTATTCTTCTACTTTATCTGGATAAGCGGCAAGAGCGGTAGCCACCCATTCCTCCATTTGTCCTGCATCGCTTTCTTGAATCAAATCCAACTTCTGAGCAATTTGCAGAGGTGAGGAACTTAAGTCTTTACACATCTCAGGGAAAACTGTTTGAGATGCAGCAGAATGACTCACTTTTCCTTCGTCAATTAAAGCAATCAAAGCAGCAATCGATTTTGGAGTTACTGGAAAATCTTCCATGTGAACAGCGTACTCGTTTAGGTACGATTTGATGTCGCCAGTAACCCAATTAGATGCAGCCTTGTAATTCTTGGTCTCGCTGGTCAATTCATTGAAATACAGTGCCACTGGTTTGCTTTCTGTAAGTACCCCAGCATCATAATCAGAAAGCCCAAAATTCTCGGTGAATTTTTTGTGCAACTCGTTCGGTAAAGGCGGCATGGTTGCTTTTATTTCAGCAATCCATTTTTCATCAATTAGGATAGGAGGTAGGTCTGGCTCGGGGAAATACCGATAATCATTGGCCATTTCCTTGCTACGCATTACAAAGGTAGAACCGTTTGATGCATCAAAGCTTCTTGTGTCTTGGCTAATTTCTCCCCCAGCTTCTATTTCTGCTATCTGTCTGTCAATCTCAAAACGAATAGCGCGCTGCACGTTCCGAATTGAGTTCATGTTCTTCACTTCAACACGGTTTCCGAATTTGGTGGCGCCTTTAAGCATTACAGAAATGTTAGCATCGCAACGCATGCTTCCTTCTTCCATATTTCCATCACAAATCTCCAAATAACGGAGCAGTTTTCGCACTTCGGTAACGTAAGAATATGCCTCTTCGGCACTTCTAATTTCAGGTTCTGAAACAACTTCTAAAAGTGCAACTCCAGCACGATTTAAATCTACTAGCGTATCAAAAGGATCTTGGTCGTGCATGCTTTTACCTGCATCCTCTTCCATATGAATGCGCGTAATATTAATGCTCTTCTTTTCTCCGTTTTCGAGGGTTATTTCAATTGTACCACCGTTGCAAATTGGCGTAGTGTCTTGGGTTATTTGATAACCCTTTGGAAGGTCGGCATAGAAGTAATTTTTCCGTGCATATTCATTCACCTGTCTAATCTTGCAGCCGCAGGCTAAACCAAGTTTAATGGCGCTATCAACAACTGCTCTGTTTACCCGCGGTAATGTTCCTGGATGACCAAGTGTTACCACGCTTACATTTGTATTTGGCATGCCGCCAAACTCGGTGCTATCGCTACTGTATGCTTTTGATGCTGTGAGTAATTGAGCATGAATTTCTAGCCCAATTACCGCTTGGTACTTGTCTGTTATCTCACTCATTGAAAACTCCCATGTTACTGTATTTCTCAATACGTTTATCTATTCGCTCTTGTGCGTCCATATTGTGAAGACGAGTAAGATGTTTCTTAATCTCTTTTTTAACGTGTGAGAAGGTTTCTTCGTAATTTCTGTGTGCTCCGCCTAGCGGCTCAGGAATAATTCCAGAAATCAATTTGTTTCCAAGCATATCCTCTGGTGTCAGCTTTAAAGCTTCAGCTGCTTGCTCCTTATTATCTCTAGTTCTCCAAAGAATTGTAGAGCAACTTTCTGGCGAGATGACAGAATACCACGTGTTTTCAAGCATAAAAACTTTGTCACCCACACCTATTCCCAACGCTCCCCCAGATGCTCCTTCTCCAATAATTACACAAATGATTGGCACCTTCAATTGCACCATTTCAATCAGATTTCTTGCAATTGCCTCACCTTGTCCGCGCTCTTCTGCTTCGAGCCCAGGAAAAGCCCCAGGAGTATCAATAAAGGTGATGACGGGCTTATTGAACTTTTCTGCCAGCTTCATAAGGCGCAATGCCTTCCGATACCCCTCAGGATTAGCCATTCCAAAATTTCTGTATTGACGCATTTTCGTGTCAATCCCCTTTTGCTGACCAATAAGCATAACTGTTTTGCCATCTACACTTCCAAAACCGCCAACCATTGCTTTGTCGTCCTTCACGGTACGATCACCATGCAATTCAACAAAAGTGTTGTCGGTAAGTGCTTTTATATGAGCTAAAGCATAAGGTCTTTTAGGATGACGCGCCACTTGAACACGCTGCCAAGGCGTTAGAGTGCCATAGATTTCTTTGGTTCTGAGAATAATACTCAGCTCCAATTCTTCGATGGTTTTACTTACGTCTACCTTTCCCTTTTCTTGGATTTGACGGCTTTTTTCAAGCTGTTCGTCCAATTCTTGTATGTCAGATTCAAAATCTAAATAAACCATGATTATGGATTTAGCCCGCGAAGATAGTTGTTGTGATGAACTGATTCTTGTCTCAACTATTGCCTGATTGCAGTTATTTTCGGCAAGTGATTTCTTACCCCAACGCAAAAATCAATTTAGGTCTCAATATCCTTCGGAAGAGGGTGGATGGCTTTCATGAAATTGAGAGTGCTTTCTATCCGATTCCTTGGACGGATATACTGGAAATTGTGCCTGATGATTCAAGTAAAGGCAGTGTAGTTTTTACTTCTACAGGCATTGAAATTCCTAAAAGCGGCAAGCCGAATTTATGCGAGCAAGTGTATTTCATCATGACTGAGAAGTACGCTTTGCCGTCTGTTAAAATGCATTTGCATAAAACTGTTCCGATTGGAGCTGGACTAGGCGGTGGAAGCGCAGATGCTGCCTTTGCTGCCAAAATGCTAAACGAGTTGTTTGAATTGCAATTGTCCCTGGTTGAACTGGAGGCAATCGTCTCTACTGTTGGAAGCGATTGTCCGTTTTTTATCCAAAACAAACCAGCATTTGTAACCGGCAGAGGAGAAAAACTAGCGCCAATTAAACTTGATTTAAGCGGACTTTGGATGGTTCTGGTCAATCCAAATATTCATGTTGGAACAGCCGTGGCGTATGCCGGGATAACACCCCGAGAGCCTGAACTTTCATCAAAAAAGATTCTTGAAAAAGATATTGCTAGCTGGAGGGAATCTGTGACGAACGATTTTGAAGAGTCAATTTTCGCTAGTCATCCAGATATTAAGGAGATTAAGAATAACCTTTATAAGGTTGGTGCTGTTTACGCTTCGATGACTGGAAGCGGCTCAACCGTTTATGGATTGTTTGAAATGCATCCCGCAAATCTGATTTTTTCGAGCACGTATATGACTAAAATCGTGCAGTTGTGAGAATTTTGGCAATAAGTATGTCATCTATCCGTTCCCTCGGCCACAAATAATGTTTTTATTTGCCCTTGATGCGAACAAGAATTCTCTTCACTTTTCTAATTACACTGGCAGTTTTGCCTGTGTTTGCGCAATTAGGCGGTAGCTCAACCTATAGTTTTTTAGACCTAACATCTTCTGCAAGAAACGCGGCAATGGGCGGTGATCAAATTGCTATTAAGGATGGAGATTTGGACATGTTGTACATGAATCCGGCCATATTGGATAGTTCTATGCACATGTATTTAGCAACAGATTTCACCAACTTTTATGGAGGAGTTAATTACGGATACCTAGGTTATGCACACACGTTCGATAAAATTGGGAACGTTGGATTCGGAGTGATGTATGCAAATTATGGAGAGTTCACACGTGCTGATGTAAATGGAACTATTCAGGGGAACTTTTCTGCCAACGAAACGTTGATTCACGGAACGTATGCTAGACCGTTTGGAAAATATTTTTCAACCGGAGCTAACCTTAAACTGATTTACTCTCAATTAGCCGAATACAATTCTTTTGGAATGGCGGTTGATTTAGCTGCAATGTTCCATCACCCAACTAAAAACTGGACGGTAAGTTTGGTAGCTAGAAACATTGGTTCCGAACTAAAACCATACGTAGCAGGTCAATACGAGCCGCTTCCGTTTAGTATCGACCTGGGTATTAGCCATAAGCTGAAATACTTGCCATTGCGTTTGTCCATGACAATTGTCGATTTGCAAAAGCCTGATTTAACTTATAAAGACCCAACTAATTCACCTCCAGATGTAGACCCTCTTACAGGAGAGGTAATAGAGCAGAAAACCAACATTGGTGATGCGATTATGCGCCACTTTATTTTCAGCACGGAACTGACCATAGCGCGCAGAATCTTCATTCGTGCTGGCTACAATTACAGAAGACGCCAAGAGTTTAAAGTGGCTAGCAAGCCTGGTACGGTTGGTTTTTCTTGGGGAATAGGAGTGAAGGTGAATCGATTCACTTTTTCGTATAGCAGAGCTACTTATCATCAAGCGGGAGGTACAAATCAAATATCAATTATCACAAACTTAGGTACGCACGTAAAAATGCCAAAGCGTGTAAGAAAAGCAAAGCAGTCAAAGGATAAAGCATCCGATGGCGAAGGATAAGATTACCATTGCCATTGACGGCTATTCTTCTTGCGGCAAGAGCACGCTTGCCAAGCAACTCGCCTCAAAACTTAATTACACGTATGTAGATAGCGGGGCAATGTACCGCGCAATCACTTTGTTTGCTATCCATTATGGTCTAGCAAGTAAAGAAACAGTGCTGGTAGGTGAACTCATTTCTGTACTCGATTCTATTGATGTTACATTGAAATATGATTCGGAGGCTGAGAAGGTGACTACCTATTTGAACGGAGAAAACGTGGAGGAAGAAATTCGTTCTATGCAAGTTTCGGAGGTGGTGAGCTTTGTAAGTGTAATTAAAGAAGTGAGAGCAAAATTGAGGTCACTTCAACAAAAACTAGGTGAGCAAGGCGGGGTTGTAATGGATGGGCGAGATATTGGAACAGCCGTTTTTCCAGATGCTGAATTGAAGATTTTCATGACTGCTTCACCGGATGTGCGTGCCCAACGTAGGTTCGATGAGTTGAAGAAAAATGGTAAAAGTGTTTCACTTGAAGATGTCCGGAATAATCTAATATCTAGAGATAAAGAAGACACTTCTCGAAAGGAAAATCCGCTTATTCAAGCAGAAGATGCCGTTGTTCTTGACAATACCAATTTAACTCCCAGCCAGCAAATAGAATTGGCGCTATTGTGGGTGAAGAGTAAATTGGTTTAGTCTACTTCTAGTTTTTCTAACACTTCGTCAATTTTCTTGCTTTCTGAATAGAATGAAAGCACCTTTTGCAAAACTCGGTCTACTACTGCATCAGGGCAAGAAGCTCCGCTTGTGAGGGCAATTTTTATGGGTGATTTGCTCAAGAGAAAATCCATAGTGAATTCCGTTTTACCCTGATGAAAATTGAAATGCTCGATTGAGCCATCTTCAAGAATGCATTTTTCAGAACTGATAAAATAGGTTGGGATTTTCTCTTCGCATAACTCAGCTATATGGGAAGTGTTAGAACTATTATACCCGCCAACCACGATGGCCAAATCTGCATCCGTTTCCATTAATCCATAAGTGGCAGATTGATTGTCGTTTGTAGCGTAGCAAAGCGTATCTCTTGTATCCGCAAAGTGATTTTTGTAGTTAGTCTCACCGAATTTAGAAATGACCACATTTTTCAAGTGATCGGCAATACCCTGTGTTTCGGTAGCCAACATGGTTGTTTGATTAACGACTCCTAATCGTGAAAGATGAATAGTTGGGTCGAAATTTTCGGAAGCGCTTTCTCGAAAACGTTGTTCAAACTCGGCAATAGGTCTTTTGCCGATTATTATTTCCCCTAATATTTGGGCTTCATTTAAGTCCTTTATTACTAGAGAAGGAGCGTTTTGATAACTGTGGGAAAATGTTGCACGTGTTTCTTCATGCATTCTTTTTCCGTGAATTATTACGGTGAAATCATCATCGCCTAATTTTTCAGACCTCTTCCAAACTTTTTCAACAAATGGGCAAGTGGTATTATATAGCTCTGGCTTAATCCCTTTTTCTTTTAGAACAGATTCAATTTCTATCGTAGTGCCAAAAGCAGGGGTAATTACAATGTCTTCAGAAGTTATGTCGTCCCAAGGAATTAGTTGTTTCCCATCAGTATCCATAATGAACCTAATTCCGTGACCTTGTAAATCATCGTTTACTGCAGGATTATGAATCATTTGGCTTAGCAGAAAAATCCGTTTTTCAGGGTTTTCTTCTAACGCACGATAAGAAATTTCGATGGCGTTTTCCACTCCGTAGCAAAATCCAAAATGTCGTGCTATATAAAACTGTACTGGACCAAAATCTAGAATGGTAGGAGTGAAGTCCTGTTTGCGGGGGTCATTTTTCTTTCTGGCCTCTTTTAAGGAGCCAATAATGCCTGACTTGTAGAACTCAGGAATGTTGAATTTCTTCATGCTTAAATTGAATTCAATGCAAAGGTAGTTAGATCAGTTTCCAATCATATACTATAATGCTAAATCATCTGTTAAATAAATCGCTACTTTTGCGACCCCAAAAATGGGAGACTCATCCCGAACGAGTCGTAACTAAAAACATTCTTTCAGTTAGAGCGGGGACACTGAGATACAAATCTGACCAACATGGCAGAAGAGAAAAAAGCAAAAGAAACCACAGAAGAGGTTTCTGCAACGGCTAAAGCTGAAACGCCAGTAGCCAAAAAAACCACTAAGAAAGCTGAACCTAAAGCCAAAACGGCTGAAGAGCCAATGGCAGAAAAGCCAGCAGAAAAAAAGAAGGCAGCTCCTAAAAAAGAAGAGGAAAAAGTTGAAGCAACTCCAGTTGCCGAAGTAGTAGCGACCGAAGCTGCTGTTGAAACCCCTGTTGCTGAAGAAGTGGTTGTTGAAAAGAAAAAAGAACCTCGTAAGCCTGCAGAACGGCCAGCTGATTTTGACTGGGATGCAATTGGTAAAAAAGAGGAATTATACGCTGAGAAAGAAAGGGCAGAGCTAGAAGCGATGTACGATGCCACTCTTACGCAGGTAAATGTGCATGATGTGCTAGACGCAATCATCATTGAGAAGACTATTAAAGACTTTATTGTAACGATTGGCGGGAAATCTGAAGGAATTATTCCAATAAGTGAAACGCGTTACAATCCAGACTATACAGTTGGAGATCCAATCGAAATCTACATTGAAAAAGTAGAGGACAAAGGAGGGCAATTGGTTTTGTCGCACAGAAAGGCTAGAGCACTTCGTTCTTGGGAAAGAGTTAATAAGGCTCTTGAAGATGATGAAATCATCAGAGGCCAAATCAAATGCAGAACTAAAGGTGGTCTTATTGCCGATGTATTCGGAATTGAGGCATTCCTTCCAGGTTCTCAGATTGATGTTAAGCCAATCCGTGATTACGATCAGTACGTAGGTAAGACTATGGAATTCAAGGTTGTGAAGATTAATAACGAGTACAAAAACGTTGTGGTATCTCACAAAGCACTTATTCAGGCTGAGCTTGAACTTCAGAAGAAAGAGATCATTGGTAAGTTGGAGAAAGGACAGATTCTTGAAGGAACTGTTAAGAACATCACGTCTTACGGTGTATTTATTGACCTTGGAGGTGTTGACGGACTTATCCACATTACTGACCTTTCTTGGGGACGAATTAATCATCCTGAAGAAATCGTTGAATTGGATCAGAAAATCAATGTGGTTATTCTTGACTTTGATGATGACAAGAAGAGAATTGCACTTGGTCT
>CALCGD010000051.1 GCA_937900875.1 uncultured Flavobacteriales bacterium | reverse complement strand
AAATAAGTCAAGAAGAATTTGAAGCCATGAACTTAGTAGGCCATGGAAGACAATCTGCCTTCTCTAGAGCAGTAATGCAATTAGAAGTAGGCGAGGTGCTTTACCTCCCTAAAGAAGAATGGAAAAAGAAATACCACCCAAGTAAATCGGTTTACACCATTGCTAAGCGCCACAACAGAAAATTTGAAGTCCTATCGGAAGTAAACAATAAGGGCTGGACAGTGAAACGGATAACCTGAGCCAAGACACCCGTAAAGCGTTGCTATTTAATGTCAAAAAAACCACCATTCCTAGTTTCTGCCGTCTGCTAAACAAAGGTGTTATTATCAAGTTGTTAAATTTGCGCGCCTTACAAAGGAAACCTACGCATGAAAAGAACGATAATTAGTGCCCTTACCGTTGTTGCATTTTTAGCCTTCAACGTGTCCGTTTTTGCACAAAGCAATGCCGATTTTGATTCAAGATTACTCTCAAAATTCTCTAAAAAAGAGATAAAGAAGCTTTCTAATGCCGAGTTGGAGTACTGGACGTACTACCTCGAAAACAGCTTTGAGATTGTAGATATTCCGAAAGAAAAGCCAGACGCTGTACCTGCTACTATTACCCTTAGCAGTATGGATAAAAGTGAGATAAACGTGTTTAAACTTGGGCTTAAATCGCACGAATTTGCACGAGATTACGTACGGATTGAAGGAACAAACAAGATGCTTGTTATTCTTCCTCTTTCTGAAATTGACAAGAATTTTAAAGCACACTAAGCAATCATGAAAAGAATTGCCCTTTTTATTGCCCTATTCGTTAGCGCCAGCGCTTTCGGACAGCAAACAATTTCTATTACCGATGCAGGTCCTGTAACACTCGATTGTGGGTTTGGACCAGCCTACGAACACACCTTTCAGGACGATAACCCAGCAGGGCCTTATCCTTCTAGCTCAACCTTTACCATTACTGTTTGTCCGGATGGATTGGCGGGAAGTAAGGTGACCTTAAGAATGTTTCCGGAGGTTGGAGATGTTTGGGATGTACACGGTTCTGATACCCTTTTTGTGTACGATGGCGACAACACATCTGCCCCACTCTTAGGAGCATACAACAGCGATACTGATACCAACGGAATTAGCGTACAGGCAACTTTTGGTAACCCTTCTGGTTGTTTGACTTTCCAATTTGTGAGCAGTGGTGCTGATGAAGGCGATGGTTTCCAAGGTTTAATTACTTGCGGCTATCCATGTCAGCCATTCAATCCTTTTGTAGTTACAAACCCAATTCAAGTACCAGCCGATACGGGTTGGATAGATATCTGCCTAGGAGATACGGTTTGGTTAAACGGTAGTGCCAGTTATCCATATTCTGGAACCCAAGGCGGCCTTGGCTACGACCAACAAAACATCACAAGTGTGTTTGATTGGGAGTTTGCTGATGGGACAATTTTTGAAGATTCGGCCAACGTTTATTTCGTACCACAAGTAAGAGCAGGCTATTTTGTAGAAATGCGTGTTACAGATACGCTAGGTTGTATTGCTGCTACATCTACCAAGATTCGGGTTTCTACTATTCCAAGTTTTGCAGAAACAATCATTCTAGCAGAAGACACTGTTTGTATTGGCGAAAGCACGCTTCTTTTAGGGGGTGTTTCAAACACAGATACTGTGGGTGTTGAACCAACAACAGGTGCCTTTATTAACGGAGGTATTTTTGCCGGCCTTACTTACTTGCCAGATGGTTCTGGTGTGAACTACGAAACAGATATTGAGATTTCGCATTTCGATACGGGACAGGTGGTAGAAAACGCTTCTGATATCATTGACATTTGTATTACCATAGAACACACCTATTTGGGCGACTTGGAAATGATGCTTACTTGCCCAGATGGTACAAGCATTATTCTCTTTAACAGCTACACGGGTACTGGTATCGGACCAGAGTTTGCTGGTGGATTTGGCGGTGGTGGAACCTTCTTAGGCGACCCTATCGATAACACAAGCGGTCAGCCTGGTATTGGTTGGGAATATTGTTTCGATGCCAACGCTGCATGGGGAACCTTGGGCGATGAACATCCTGGAAATACTATACCTACTACAGTTAACTCTCCCGGAAACTCTATGGCACCTGGTTCTTATTTACCAGAAGAGTCTTTCGACAACCTGATTGGATGTCCAATTAACGGAACATGGACTATTACCGTAAGAGATAACATTGGAGCAGATGATGGGTACATTTTTGAATGGGGTGTATTATTTAACCCAGACATTGACCCAAATGCAGAATTCTACATTCCTTCTATTGTTGATGCCTGGTGGTCGATTGACCCAACCATTATTGTAAACCAAGGTGATACGTTGATTGAAGTTTTACCTCCAACTCCTGGAGATTATTTCTACCAATTTAATGTGGTAGACAACTTCGGGTGCCCTTACGATACAACCTTGCAAGTACACGCAGTACCAACACTTACATCGTTTAGCGATGATGATGTGTGTGCTGACGAATACGCTCTTTCTGCTGCGGATTATGAAATTCTTGGAGAGTGGTCATGGACTGGTCCTGCTGGAGGAACAGCTTCTTTCAATCCTGGACCAGACAGTTACCAAACCACTGCTAGTATTGATGTGTATGGCGATTACCAATTTATCTACACAAGTGATTATTGCGGACAGAGCGACACGGTATTTGTAGACTTTAACCCTACGCCTTCGCCTGTAGATTTATTGGACCAAATCATTTGCCCAGGTACCGATTTGGTGTTTGATGCAGGAAACGAAGACATAGGCGCTACTTACGCGTGGTCTCCAGGTGGAGCAACAGGTCAAACAATTAGTTTGGATTCGGTACTAGCTTCTGGAGGTATTCAAGTAACTGTAACCAACGACTGTGGTGTATCTAATGGTGCTGCGTCCATTACTGTTCACTCATTAAGCGTAAGCGGTCCGTTAGAAGTTTGTTTGGCAGACCAAGCAGACCTTGCTGCTACTTTCACCACTACTGGTGGTTCTTGGAGCTACACTGGCCCAACAGGTGCTAGCGCAACATTTACTCCAGACATGACAGATGGAGCTCCTTCAGTAAGTGTAGATCAGCCTGGTTCTTACCAGTTTGTGTTTACAGATGATCAGTGTGCAATGGTTAAATCTTGGGATGTGTTCTTCGCGCCAGCCCCAACAATCGAAATTGCTACAGACACAACTAGAATCTGTATTGAAGACGATATGGTATTGGTTTACACTACCAACACAGATTTCTACGATAACCTACAATGGAATCCGTTTGGAGTTACTCAAGACACATTGATAATTGCTGGAGACGACCCAACAGCACTTAACACTATTGATAGCCTTTACCACGTAACAGCTACAATCAGCAACTTCTGCGGAACAGACCAAGCGGAGGTTATTTACGAGGTAATTGATTGCACGCTTGATGTACCAAACGTATTTAATCCAGAATCTTCAGAACCTGAAAATCAGTATTTCAATATTGTTGCATTAGACCTGCATGCAGGAAATAATGTGAAGATTTTTGACCGATGGGGACGTAAGTGCTATGATGTTGATGATTATCATTTAAATCCTTGGAGAGGTGATAAAGAAGCTGATGGTGTTTACTATTGGGTTCTTACTAGATCTGGTTATGAAGCCGAAACAGGATATGTGCACTTGCTTCACGGACAAGCGCAATAAGCTACGGCCTATAGAAAAACAGTATGAAAGTTGTAGATCATTTAAAGGGTGCTAAAAGCACCCTTTTTTCCATCGAAATTCTACCCCCACTAAAGGGAAAAAGCATTGATTCGTTATTCAACGGCATAGAACCTATGCTGGAATTTAAGCCTTCGTTTGTGGATGTTACCTACCACCGCGAAGAATACGTTTACAAAAAGCGACCAGGTGGGTATCTTGAACGTGTAAGCATTAAGAAAAGACCCGGCACCGTTGGTATTTGCGCTGCCATTATGAATAAGTATGGTATTGATGCGGTGCCACACATTATCTGCGGTGGCTTTACCAAAGAAGAAACCGAAAACGCACTTATCGACCTTAATTTCTTAGGGATTGACAACGTTTTGGCCCTTCAAGGAGACTCCATTAAAACGGAGCCAAACTTTATTCCTGAACCAGACGGACATGCTTATGCAAGCGAGCTGGTAGGTCAGATTGTTCAATTGAACAATGGCAACTATTTGGATGAGGATTTGACCAATGTAAAGGAGACAAACTTCTGTATTGGCGTAGCCGGATATCCAGAAAAGCATATTAAAGCACCTAACCGTAAAACCGATTTACGCTTCTTGAAAAAGAAAGTAGATGCTGGTGCAGAGTACATTGTAACGCAAATGTTCTTCGACAATAAGGCGTATTTCCGTTTTGTGGAAGAATGCCGTGCAGCTGGAATTACGGTTCCAATCATTCCCGGGTTAAAGCCTTTAACAACAAAAAATCAGACTCATATTTTGCCAAGCATGTTCCACATAGACGTGCCTGCAGATTTGTATGATGAGGTTGAAAAGTGCAAAAACAACGAAGAAGCAGCCCAAATTGGAACGGAGTGGTGCATTGCACAAAGCAAGGAACTAGTAGAAGCAAACGTTCCATGCTTACATTATTATACAATGGGAACTTCGGGCGCTACGAAAGCCGTAGCATCCGCCATCTTTTAATTACCGCTTAGTCATTATTCGGGCAACGTACTTGCCAATAATGTCGAACTCCAGATTTACAGAATTCCCCTTTTTAAGATTACCAAAATTGGTATGATTAAACGTGTACGGGATAATGGCAACAGTGAAGCCAGAATCAGAAGTATCAAAAGCTGTTAGACTCACTCCATTAATGGTAATGGAGCCTTTATCAACGGTAAAGTTTTCGCCTTTTTCGTGCTTAAACGTAAACAAGTAACTGCCGTCTTTCTTCTCCACAGAAACTACTTCGCCCAATTGATCTACGTGCCCTTGCACAATATGCCCATCAAAGCGACCATTGGCTGGCATGCACCTTTCTAGGTTGATTGTATCGCCAATCTTAAGCTTACCCAAATTGGTGCGCTTTAAGGTTTCATCAATGGCTGTAACTACATAGCTGCTCTTGTTCAATAGTTTCACAACCGTGAGACAAACGCCATTATGCGCCACGCTTTGATCAACTTTTAATTCGCGCGCAATGGGAGCGATAAAAGAAAAATGGACGTTAGAGCCTTCCTTTTCCACCTCAAGCAGTGTTCCTAGCGTTTCAATAATTCCTGTAAACATGTTCTTTAATTCGGGCTAGGCGAAGAGTTTCTGAGAAGATGAACAAACCCGTGTAGATTACGCGGCACCACGCCTTCTAGCCTTATCTCATTTACAGTACATACGTAATAGTAAACTCCATCGCTGCAAGCCAATTTTGTTGACTGGTTCGAACCGTCCCAAAGAATATCTGGGTCGGTTGTTTCAAAGATTTTTAGTCCCCATCTATTGTAAATTTTCAATTCTATACTCTCTACAAACGCATACGGAAATGGTGTGAAGAAATCATTGTACGAATCTCCACCTGGCGTGAAAACATTCGGCAACTCATAATTGGAGCAATTATCTATACATACCGTATCGGAAGTGGTTACATTTTGGAATGAATCGACCGCTGCTATTGCATAGCATCCAGCCATCGTAAACTCCAGCGGTCCATGTTCAAAAGCCGCCCAAGGATAGTCATGTGTGCTTATCACATTCAGCTCTCCACCGTAAACAGAAGTATACAACACGCGATATTCTACAATGTCGTTCGGGCATTCGGGGCTTTGAGTCCAAGTCAGATTATTGATTAACTCAACACAATCAGATTCAATAGTTAAGTCTTGTGCACATGGCGGAATCGTATCTACAGGTGTAGTGCAGGTTTCCTGAGACCAGTTGAAAATTGGGTCAACAATTCCGTCAATCGAATAATGACCTCGGCTTTCAATCTTGTAGCATTGCTCCACTCCATTGGCAAGGCCTGTATCTAAATACGTATGCTCGATGGTCGAGTCAATCAACACAAATGATGACAAATCTGGTAACAGTCGATAGATGTCGAATGTGTCATTAATCCACGGCACGGTTTCGTTCCAAACCAACTGAATCTGATTGTCTGTTCCAATGGCGATAAGGAATACTGATGAGGCGGAATCCGACTCTCCAACCACAAACTCATTACCTGCTTCGGCATTAAACAGCTCAATCTTATAATAGAATTCCAATTCTTTTGTATTCAGAATGGTGTCTATAAAGATGGTATCGTTCAAATTGAAGAACGTTTCTTTCAACTGATAATCGGTTGGATTAGTCACATCGGCACGCAAAACTCGATACTCATATGGACCAGGAATTTGGACTGTGTCAAGCTCGGTTGGTTTGCTCCAAGCCACATACATAGAGCCGTTAATTAAATCCGTATTTCTAACAGAAACGTTGGTAATTATAGGTAAGTCTCTATTCAAATAGGCACAAAATTCTTCAGATGCATAGCTCTCAGCTCCATCGGGGAAACAAGCCACTACCATGTAGCAATACTCAATTCCCATGGTGAGGCCTGCCCCACCATTATCATCTAAATAGGATGTAGAAGTTAGACCAGACGTAGAACCTATATATCCATAGCCCGTGTAGGCAGGAACGCCAACCTCACATGTATCCGGCTCAAAGCCATATTCTTCTATTCTTCTATAGATTTTGTAGCCAATTACCTCGCTACACGGACTTTGATCCCAACTCAATTGAATGGCATTTCCTTGTGGGTCTGCCGCTGGGTTTTCTGGAGCAGGTCCTACAACGGTGATAAACGTAGTGTGATAATCAACCAACGAAATATCATTGGCAGGCGGGTCATCTTCCGCACGAAACGACATAGTATAAGGTTGAATTTGCACATGAGAACATTGCGGAATCCAACGGAAAGTACTTCTAGCTGTGTCTTGAGATGAGGTTGGCTGACTAAACGTAGCGGGGCTTATTGGTTGCTCCAAAGGTCCCCCAGTTCCAGTAAGGGTAACGGGGTCTCCGTCTGGGTCCCACGCCTCCACCAAAAATTCCAATGTATCTCCAGCTGCCACACAAATCTCTACGATTGTCTCCACTATTGGAGGGTTGTTGTTGCACGGCAATACCGTAACCTGCATGTCTCTAATTGTATATCCAACTGGGATGTACGAACCATCTTCAAGTCTTCGCCATTCAATTACACGTATGGCAAAATTGTATTCGCCCTGTTGCTGTGGAGAATCCCAAATCAAATCGCCTGTTACGGCATTTATGGTTATTCCATTGGGGAAAGTGTAGCCCGCAATTGGTTCTCCCAACTCGCCTGCACAGACCACAAGATCGTAGCTCAAACTATCTCCATCTGGGTCGTAAGCTCCCGGGTTGTGCTCATAAATTCGCTCCACACAGGCATCATCTACTGGAGGATTTAAAAGTATTGGCGTGCTGCTTGGTCCAGCAAATGGCGAAATGATTATTTCCGTTTCGATATAAAACGGCACGTTTACAGAGTTTGGAATGTTGTTTATCCCGCCATTACGGTTCGGGTCTTCCATGTAAATTCTATAGGTAGACGGGCTAGCATACGTGTGCTCATAGATGTAAACATTCTTCTTTACACCCGGAAGTATGACAACGCCATCTCCACCGCCATTTACCCTCGGAACGGTATCAATGTTTCCATCTCCCCAACCTACTTCAAGAAAAGGTCTGTCAGCAGGACTATCTGGTACCGTATAGGTAGTAACCGTAGCTCTTACCGTTAACCCGCCTAAAAACTGAATGGAGATTTCTCCCGCGCGATTGTGCGTAGCCTTGGCTCCAAACGAAGCAAGAAGTACAAACACAATGAGGAGAATTTTTTTCATTCGGGAAATGACTACAGTCTTAACCTATTAAAGTTATGCTTTATTGTTCTTGGCTTTTATCAATAATCGATCAATTGTTGCTCCATATCGGCAGGCAATTCTCGGTATTCGTATTGCTGTGTTCTAAGTTGCGGTTCAAAACCTGCTTCGCGAATAGCCTCTTGAATCGCATCTGCCGTAAACCGGTGCGGTGCACCAGCCGCAGAAACAACGTTTTCTTCAATCATAATCGAACCAAAATCGTTGGCACCCGCATGCAAGCACATTTGGGCGGTTTGCTTTCCAACAGTTAGCCACGAAGCTTGAATATTATCGATGTTTGGAAGCATGATTCTCGAAATGGCAATCATCCTCACATACTCATCTGGCGTACAGCTATTTCTAATTCCTTTTACCCTTCTAAGCAGCGTTCCATCATCCTGAAAAGGCCACGGAATAAACGCGATAAAACCTTTGGCATGTGCAGGTTTCTTCGCCTGAGATTCACGTAACCAAACCAAATGCTCAAAACGCTCCTCTAGGGTTTCTATGTGCCCAAACATCATGGTTGCAGAACCGGTAATGTCTAATTGATGTGAAGCTTCCGCCACTTCCAACCATTCTCTACCGGTACATTTTCCCTTAGAAATTAATCTACGAACACGGTCGTTCAAAATCTCTGCTCCAGCACCTGGTAAGCTGTCTAATCCAGCTGCTTTAAGTGCTTTCAGAACTTCAGTATGACTCATTCCCTCCAGCTTAGAAATGTGCGCAATCTCTGGCGGTCCCAATGAATGAAGTTTCAAATTTGGATATAGAGACTTCAGCTCTCTAAACAAATCGGCATAAAATTTCAAGCCTAATTCAGGGTGATGTCCGCCTTGTAAAAGCAACTGCTCGCCCCCGTATCTAAAGGTCTCTTCAATTTTAACCTTATACGTTTCAATATCCGTAATGTAGCTTTCTGCATGACCCGGAATTCGGTAGAAGTTGCAGAATTTACAGTTGGCAATACACACATTGGTTGTGTTCATATTGCGGTCAATAATCCACGTTACCTTCCCGTCATTTCGTTTGGTTTTCCGAAGCTCATTTCCGACAAACATTAGGTCGGCTAAATCTGCATTTTCGAAGAGAAACTGTCCTTCTTCGGCAGAAAGAAATTCCGCTTTTAATGCTTTATCGAGTAGTTTGGTGCAATCCATATATGGCTTAATAAACAAGGATGAATCAAATGTGTTCGGACAGAACCAGCCGATATTACCTGTGTTAAAGTTGGTACTTTTGAGACCACGAATTTACGAATTGACAGGGGCATTCCTGTCGGGATGAAAACAGTTAAAAATTAGGGACCGAAATGAGCAGAGATACGGAGAGGATTAAGATTGGAATTTCTTGTGGAGACCTAAACGGAATTGGACTAGAAGTTGCGATAAAAACGTTTTTAGATCCTCGTATTTCCGAACTGTGCACGCCTATCCTTTACGCTTCAAAAAAAGTTTCTTCCGCCTATCGGAAAGAATTGGATATAAAGGACTTCAGTTTTGAAGAAATAAAATCGATTGAGCAGGCAAACCCAAAACGCGCTAACGTTATTAACGTGTGGGATGAGGAAGTGGAACTTAACTTGGGAACGCCAACCGAGGCTAGCGGGAAGTATGCGCTGAAATCACTTCAAGCGGCTACCGCAGATTTGAAAGAAGGAAAAATTGATGTGCTACTTACCGCGCCAATTGACAAACACAACATTCAATCTGATGAGTTCAATTTTCCGGGACACACGGAATATTTAGCAGATGCGTTTGGCGTGGATGAATACGCCATGTTGATGGTGAGCGAAAACCTGAAAGTCACTTTTATGACAGGGCACTTGCCATTGTCTGAGATTGGAAAACATCTTTCCTTCGAAAGCATCATCAAAAAAATTCGATTTCTAGACAGAACTCTTCCTCAAGATTTCGGAATTAGAAAGCCGAAAATTGCCGTGCTCGGTTTGAATCCGCACAATGGTGATGGAGGTGTTATTGGTAACGAAGAAAAAGATTTGATTGCACCAGCAATTAAGAAAGCCAAAGAAGATGGCATCCTTGTTTTCGGTCCGTTTGCAGCTGATGGATTTTTCGGCTCTGGGGCTTACCGTCAATTTGATGTGGTGCTGGCTATGTACCACGACCAAGGCTTGATTCCATTTAAAACATTGAATTTTGACCAAGGCGTTAACTACACAGCGGGCTTGCCCAAAGTGCGGGTTTCTCCTGACCATGGAACAGGGTACGATATTGCAGGAAAAGGAATTGCTAGCGAGCAATCGTTTAGAGATGCACTTTTCTTAGGCATTGACCTTGTACGAGAACGGGAACGTTATGCTGAATACACTTCAAACGTGCTGAAACCACAGAAGGAAATCCGAATGGAAGGTGCTGGACGTGGCGACCGTGGTGGAAGAGCTGATGATAGAGGCCCTAGAAAGCCAAGACCAGCCGCCCCAAAACCAAAAGTGGAGGCAGAAAAGCCCGATTCGCCAGAAGAATAAACAAGTAGTTCCAAGCTGATTTAGCCGTTTTTTCAAATGCCTATTATTTGGGTTAAAATCAATCATTGCAACATCAATTGAAATAATTACTTTTGCAGCCCTCGTTCTGAAACATGGAAAAGTCTAGTGCATTCATAGTTCAATTCTCAGGATTGAAATTTGGAAAACACGAATTTGACTTTACAGTTGACGATTCGTTCTTTGAAAAACTCGATTATTCTCCATTCAAAAAGGGAGAAGTAGACGTAAAAGTTTTGATGGATAAAAAATCCACCATGCTTGTACTCGACTTTGAACTTAAAGGCTGGGTTGAAGAAAACTGTGACAGATGCACAGTAGAATTCAAGCAGCATTTAGAAGGAGAACATCAGGTATACGTGAAATTTGGTGATGATTATGATGAACTAGACGAAAACCTACTGGTTATTCCGAGAGAGTCATATGAGTTAGACATTTCACAACTGATTTACGAGTTTATTGGACTGAACCTTCCGTTGAGGAAAGTTCCTTGTGAAGAAAATGGCGACACATCAATTTGTGACCAAGCCACTTTGAAAGCACTTGGTTCTTCTGAGGTGGAAGAGAGTAAAAACAACCCTTTGTGGGTTGAATTGAATAAGATTAAAGATCAACTGAAAGATTAACAAGTATTAAGTAGAGTATTATGGCGCATCCTAAACGAAAGATATCCAAGCAGCGTAGAGACAAAAGACGTACGCATTACAAGACTGAGGCTCCTACAATAGCTATCTGTCCGACTACTGGCGAGCCACATCTTTACCACCGAGCACATTGGTACGAAGGAAAGCTTTACTACAAGGGACAAGTAGTAATGGAAAAGGCTTAACACATTCCGAAATCGGATTTGTGAATGAAAGGATTGCGGCTAACTTAGCCGCAATTTTTGTTTCGAGGGGTAAGGAAAAAGCAACGGAATGACAAAGACCAGAGCAGCCATTACAGGAATAAATACTTGGGTTCCAGAGTACAAACTCACTAATGCGGAGCTTGAAACTATGGTTGACACCAATGATGAATGGATTCAATCCAGGACAGGTGTTCAAGAGCGTAGAATCCTAAAAGGAAAAGACATGGGAATCTCCAAAATGGCGACTCCCGCTGTTAAAGGACTTCTCGAAAAAACCAATACCAAACCAGAAGATATTGATCTTGTTATCTGCGCCACAGTAACAGCCGATATGCAGTTTCCTGCAACGGCCAATATTGTTTCTGACCAGTGCGGAATGGTTAACGCATTCAGTTACGACCTTAATGCAGCATGTTCTGGTTTTATCTATGCGCTTACAACCGCATCTATGTTTATAGAAAGCGGACGATATAAAAAAGTAGTGGTGATTGGAGCAGACAAGATGTCTTCCATCATTGACTATACCGACCGAGCTACGTGCATCATTTTTGGCGATGCAGCTGGTGCTGTACTCATGGAGCCAAGCACAGATGGTAATGGTCTAATCGACCATCAATTACACACAGATGGCTCAGGTGTTGTACACCTTCATCAAAAAGCTGGTGGTTCTGCAAGACCCGCATCTCATGAGACTGTCGATGCACGCGAACACTACGTTTATCAAGAGGGCGCTGCCGTTTTCAAGTTTGCAGTAACTAAAATGGCAGATGTTTCGGAAGAAGTGATGAAACGAAACAATCTAACTGCTGATGACATCGCCTATCTCGTTCCACATCAGGCTAACAAGCGCATTATTGATGCAACGGCATCTAGAATGGGATTGGATGAGAAGAAAGTGATGTTAAACATCATGAAGTACGGAAATACAACAAATGGAACCATTCCGCTTTGTTTACACGAATGGGAATCGAAACTAAAGAAGGGTGACAGCCTAATTATTAGTGCATTTGGTGGTGGATTTACCTGGGGCGCCCTGTATTTGAAATGGGCTTACAACACGGCAGAATAACACAACCTACTGCCCTCAGAAATTTATACATTTGAACCTCATATAAGGGAAAAAACATGGATATTAAAGAGATCCAAGAACTGATAAAATTCGTGTCCAAATCGGGCGTGAGCGAAGTGGAGCTTGAATCAAAAGGATTCAAAATCACAATTAAAACCCCTCCTTACAAAAGAGGAGGACAACCTGAAGTTCAGGTTGTGCAAACCACGGCACAAGCTGCGGTAGCACCACAGGTTGTGGCATCTGCACCAACTGCGCCCGTTGCAGAGGCGGCACCAGCACAAACCGATGCGGCTGCTGATAATGGAAACTATGAAGAAGTAAAGTCTCCTATGATTGGAACTTTCTACCGCTCATCCTCTCCAGAGAAAGACCCATTTGTAGGTGTAGGAGATGAAGTGAAGAAAGGAGATGTTATCTGCATTATTGAAGCGATGAAACTTTTCAATGAGATTGAAGCTGAAGTAAGCGGAAAAATCGTGAAGGTTTTGGCAGACGATTCTTCTCCTGTAGAGTACGACCAACCGTTGTTCTTAATTGAACCGCATTAATTCTAACGCAATTCACTCTTCGTGTTTAAGAAAATTCTAATAGCCAACAGGGGCGAAATTGCTTTGCGCGTCATACGTACCTGCAAGGAAATGAACATCAAGACTGTTGCGGTTTACTCAACAGCTGATAAGGAAAGTCTGCATGTTAGGTTTGCAGATGAAGCCGTTTGTATTGGCCCTCCTCCTAGTTCTAAGAGTTACCTGAATATTCCGAGCATTATAGCTGCGGCAGAAATAACCAATGCAGATGCTATTCATCCTGGTTATGGATTCTTAGCTGAGAATTCGACCTTCTCTAAAATTTGTGGAGAGCACGGCATCAAATTCATTGGTGCATCGCCAGAAATGATTGATGGTATGGGAGATAAAGCTTCTGCAAAAGCCACTATGATTAAGGCGGGAGTTCCTTGTATTCCTGGTTCGGAAGGCTTGCTAAAAGATTTGGCTGACGCTAAGAAATCGGCCAAAAAAGTCAAGTATCCTGTAATGATAAAAGCCACTGCCGGTGGTGGTGGAAAAGGCATGCGGGTAGTTTGGAGTGAAGAGGAGATGGAGGAAATGTGGAACTCTGCCCGTCAAGAAGCCAAGGCGTCTTTTGGTAATGACGGAATGTACATGGAGAAGTTTGTGGAGGATCCACGTCATATTGAGATTCAAATTGTTGGAGATCAGTTCGGAAACTACTGCCATCTTTCTGAAAGAGACTGTTCTATACAAAGACGCCATCAAAAATTAATGGAGGAAACACCTTCTCCGTTTATGACGGATGAGTTGCGCGATAGAATGGGTGAAGCAGCTGTAAAAGCAGCAGCAGCCGTAAATTATGAAGGAGCTGGAACCGTTGAATTCTTGGTTGACAAGAACCGCGATTTCTATTTCATGGAAATGAATACCCGAATTCAGGTAGAGCACCCAATTACCGAAGAGGTAATTAACTACGACCTTATTTGGGAACAAATAAAGGTGGCTGCAGGTATTCCTGTTTCAGGAAATCATTATTACCCACAAATGCATGCTATTGAGTGCAGAATTAATGCTGAGGACCCGTACAACGATTTTCGTCCATGCCCAGGTAAGATTGTTACCCTGCATACTCCTGGTGGCCATGGTGTACGTGTAGATTCTCACATTTATGCGGGCTATACCATTCCTCCGCACTACGACTCTATGATAGCAAAGCTGATAACTGTGGCACAAACACGCCCAGAAGCAATTGCTAAAATGCGAAGAGCGTTAGACGAATTTGTGATTGAAGGAATTAAAACAACCATTCCTTTTCACCGTAAACTGATGGATGACCCCGACTTTGTGAAGGGTAACTATACCACCAAGTTTATGGAGACGTTTGAGATTTAATCTTTCCGTTTAACC
>CALCGD010000050.1 GCA_937900875.1 uncultured Flavobacteriales bacterium | reverse complement strand
ACAAAGAACCTTAGCAGGAATCGAGGTGATAAACATCATACGGAAGGGTCAAATGACAACTTCGAAATCGACCCATTTTGAAACTTTCAAGTCTTTGGCGGCCTAAACTATGGTAAGATCGTAGATTTAAGAAACCACAAAGATTAATGCGACAGAACCACTTGTAAGAACTGTCTTTAACTCTGGCCACCTTTTCTGCTGAATTGGGCGCGCAAGGTATTGATTAAGTCTTTGCTGAATGGTGATAATGCCCTTACCTCAGAAGCATGACGGAACCAACATACTCATGGTCATGACCTTGCCAATCATGAATTAAAAACTTGTAAACGTACTGGCCAGATTCCACCTGGGAGGCTTTATAACTTCCATCCCATTGCAAGGAAGAATCGTTGGACTCAAAAATCATTTCTCCCCACCTATCAAAAATCTGCATGTTGTAGGAAGTTAGATACTCCCCTTGGCCGTAAAACAGGTCGTTAGTACCATCTGAATTTGGCGTAAAAGCATCTGGAATGTAGAAGGTGAACAAAGGCTCTACTATCACCGTGTAAGTCAGCGTATCGGCACAGCCAAACTCCGTTTCTACGATGAGCCTTACCCGAAAACTTCCACTATCTGCATACGTATGTTCTGGATGTTGAATAACGGATCCAGATCCATCTCCAAACTCCCAATCCCAATCAATGACACTGGCAGAACTAAGATCTGTGAACTCGAAAAGTGGATTAACCATAGTGGCCAATTTCTCTGGGTCTGTACTGAAAAATGCTTCGGGTACGGGATGAACAGAGATTAGCTCATTAACGGATGCAGAACTAACACATCCATTTGTGCTTGTTAAGGTTAGGCTGATGTCGTAATTGGCAACTTCAAAAGGATCGGTAAAATGTGGGTCGTATATATAAAATGGTTCTGGAATTTGAGGGTATGCAGTAAAGTCTCCTAAGTCCCATTGCCAATTACTCAATACATATGGAGATGGAATACTAGACTGGTCTAGAAACTGGACGTACAACGGTTCGCAGCCTTCTTTAGGGATGGCATCGAATAAAATTTCTGGCAAAGGATACACCTCTACCGTTTGAATCAAATTATCCTCACAACCATGATTTGTTGTAACTGTTAGGCCGACATTATAAAACCCCGGTGCTGCGTAAATATGATCACCGTTTGGTGAAGAAATCAGATTTCCATCGTCTAACGAATAAACCCATTCCGTAATTGCATCATTTGACAAAACAGGAAGTGCAGACAGGTCATTAAAAATGATTGAATCCTGATGACAATGGCCAAGATTTGTGGTATAATCAGCCACCGGAAGCGGATGAACTAATGCATCTCCAAGTGTAATTTCATCTTTACATCCAGCAAGATTTGTTATCGTCAAAGTAGCGCCATAAGCACCAAACTGCACATAGTTTATTTGAGGAGATTGAATGGAAGAAACCTGCCCGTCACTAAATTCCCAAGCCCAATCTGTAAGTGGATATGAGCCATTCTCTGAAGAAAGGTCGGTGTACGAAATATTCAACGGGAAACAAATGCTATCGAAACTAAACGCTGCTATTGGGGCTGGATACACCTCAATGGTATCTGAAAGTATATCCACACATCCACTATCCGAAGTAACGGTTAGACTTACCGGATAAAAATCATCAGCGAGATAGATTTGGTGTGAGGGATTCTGACCGTTGAAGGTTTGCGTGTTGCCAAAATCCCATTCCCATGAATCAATATTGCCTTGCGCTATAGTACTCGCATCAGAATACAAAACGGAATCCGTTTCGCAGATGTTGCTAAAGTTGAAGTCTGAAGTTGGAACCGGATGAACAAAGACTGGAATTAACATTAGATCTGCGCAACCGTGCTGTGTTTCTACTGATAGCTGGACGTCATACGCTCCGAAATTGGCGTAATCGTAGCCAGAAATAGCTGAGTCTAAGAAAACAGCACCATCTCCAAGATCCCAGTCTGGAAGTAGCAATTGGCCCGGCAACGGTACAGTACTTAAATCTGTCAGAGGCAAACTGGTGCCTTCGCAAACGTTACTCCACTGCACCAATGCAGTTGGATTTGGAAAGACCTCAACCTGAAAGGTAGTATCTGAGCTACAACCAATATCACTCTCCAAATAGAGAATTACGTCATACACATCGTATGTAGTATAAGTATGCCCGGGCGATGTGGTATTATAGTTAGTTCCATCGCCCATAGTCCAATGAACAGAATCTATCGTGCCTATGGCAATTGATGAATTATTTGTGAATGGAAACAACTCGTCTTCGCAATCATCTGATACTGAAACATCAATGTCTGGCCTTACATGTACAGTCACAGTCTGTTCTACGCTGTCCAAACACCCAAATTGATCTTCCACCAGTAATTGCACTTGAAAATCTCCTGGTGTAGCAAAAAGATGATTGACCGAAGAACCAGAAAGTGCGGTGCTACCATCGACCAACCAAGACCAGTTATTAATCGGCCAATCGCCATCTATAGAAGCATCAACTAACGGCAAAGCATCTTCAATGCAGTTTACTGACAATGCAAAGTCAGCCTGCGGAAGAACATGAGAATTTACAGCTTGCACTTTGGTATTGGAACAACCGTTATCAGTTGTTACAATAAGCTCAACGTCATAGTTTCCAGCTATAACGTAGGTATGACTCGGGTTTTGGCTAACATCAGTTCCTGTATCTCCAAAATTCCAATTATAGCCTGTTATCAGCCCATCATTTGGTATGCTTAAATCGGTGAAATTGTTTTGCTCTCCAAAGCATGTATCATTAAAGGAAAAATCAGCAGATGGTTTATCATGAATCCGAATTTCCTGAACCAATGTATCTACGCATTGGAAAAAATTTGTGACGATGAGCTGAATATCATAGGAACCAGAATCAACATAAGTGTGTTGGAAAGTTTCACCGCTTGCGGTAGCCCCATCTCCAAAATCCCATTCCCAAGCTATGGGATACAAATCCGAAGTGTCTGTAACTGTTATCGGTTGCTCATTTACGCAAGCATCCTCAAATTCAAATCCGGGAATTGGCTTTGGCAGAACTATAATGGTAAGCGTGTCAGAATTTATTATTCCGCCACAATTTGCGTTTAGAACTATGTTGTAAAAGCCGGATTGATTAAAAGTGTAAACCGCTGTATCAGCACCCGGCAAAGCCGTCACATTAGCCCCCGTACTATCCTCGATAAACCATTCTTGTGCACATACCAAGCCCACGGAAGTTTGATTAATGAGAAAAATGGATTCTCCTTCACAAATCACCGAATCACTTATAATGAATTCTGGTTCGTTCACACAACTAAAGCAAACAAGTTCCTC
>CALCGD010000049.1 GCA_937900875.1 uncultured Flavobacteriales bacterium | reverse complement strand
TTCTACTTGCCACCAATCTGCCCCAGGGTTTGCACCAGATGGAGGGCTATTTGTATAGTATCTCCAGTATGAGAACGCTGGGTTGTTGAATGGTGTAAGGTCGAATATTGGCGTTACCAACGTGGTATGACCGCCATCTACATCATTTTCTCCTAGTCCATCCGATTCGCTACCTGCGTTGCCGGTAATAGCACAAGCAATATTTCCTGAACCCGATGTGTAATCTTCGTCTGTCTGAACCATAACACCATCATCTGAGAACGAACCGATTGGAATATCAATGGTCCAAGTACCCGTTGTATTGTTATCTGAAGGAAGCCCTTCCTCCCAACCTGAGTCTTGGAAATTATCGAAGTCCTCTATTCTATTCTCATCGTACCCTACCAAAATGTAATACGGTACGTTGGGCTCTGTTAAATCGGCCGCGATAGGCTGAACATTAGCAAGTGTTCCGTTTAGATTTTTTAGTGCTACATAATAAGCCACCACAGTGCCATTTGGCTGAGCTGGGATGCTTGCAGAATAAACATTACCACCAATGTTTGGCAGGTTTACTTCTGTCCAAGTTGCGCCATCATTAATTCTGTAGGCCATAATGGCCTCTTGTAGTGCCCAAGGATATTCTAGCGCAACAGTTACGTCTATCTCAATGGCTTCATCATTGTGTGTTTCAATCTCAGAATGAGTTAACGTGGCATTAGAAAGAAGCGTAATTCCGTGTGCATCAAAAGCATTAATTATATCCAGATCATTAGGTGTTCCATTGGTGATGTCGTTATCTCCACCATTTGCAGGCGAATCATCCAACAATAATGCTTCTACCAAAATATCCACAAACACTTCCCCTTCAGTGCCATTCGGACCTGTAATGGTTGCATCAAACGTAGCGGCAAATAAATCCATCATTTGCTGTAGGTCTCCGAAATTCTGGCCAAGGTCCCACCACGCTCCGCAAATGATTTCACCATCAGCGTGTACTTCTCCAAGAATATCCTGAGGATAGACCTTCGGGTCAATGTCGTATCTCCTAATGTAATCCTCTGGCAAACTTTGACTATTTCCCTCACCGAGAATCGGATTATTGGTTATTCCCATTGCCCAGATATCGGCATATCCCTCATTCATAGCCCCATTCTGAAAAAAGGCACCTTGACCTAAATAATATCGACCATTAATTGCGTGACCATATTCGTGATAGACAACGTCTGCAACTCGCGCAAACGAGTTACACCCAGCTCCTTCCTGATAAAAATTAATCGATGACCCATCGTAAAAAGCATTACAAGTACCAGCAACATCAACATTCGTTTCTAACGGACTGTCCAGCCCAGTAAAACTTGGAAACTTCATCTTCATATAATCGTGCACAATACTCACATGATAAAAGGCAGAAGATTCCCTGCTGCTAGCATTTGTTCCCCAATCAACGCTGTTCACTCCATTGATAAGTGATGTTGTAAACGAAGGAGTAGACCCGTTATTGAACACTTCAGACCATGGTCCACGCAAAGTAAAAGTTGCGTTACCAGGATTCAAACCAGCAAGGCTTCCATTTCCGTCCGTGTAATAAGTCGTTCCTCCTTGCACCACTTCCAAATTCGGTAGCAGTGTATTGGTTTCTGGATCGTATGGTTGAGTAAGACTCACATCATCTGTAACATTTACAGATGTTGAACCTGGAGGCTCGTGCTCACAATGAGATACCAAGTTGATGCGTTCCAAGATAGAACCATCAACCGCATCAACATATGTGAGGTAATTAGCAGGAATATCATCATCCATGGTGTAAACCGTAACCTCATAAACCGGTCTGAAGATGGTTCTCTTTCTTTCAAATTCTGGAACTGGAAGAACCATTACCTCAGAATTGGCAACAACGTTTTCTACGGTTCCGACCAACCCGGCCATTGCTGCAGCGGCTGCTTCCGAGCCGTCCAAAACAACTTGTTCCAATGAAATGTGATTAAACACTTCCGTAGAAAAGCTTACTACTCGACCATCAAGTGACAATCTAACCGAAAGTTTCGCATTAAGCACTTTACGCCCATTGTGGGTTTGTCCGAAGAAAACGTGTTCTGCATGTTCATTCGAGGTTTTTCCGATCAGTGCCAGTTCTTCCGTAGGTATTCCGAAGCCTTGAAGATGATGCTCAATAAAGTATTGAGCTCTTTCCACCGAATTCGAACCTGGAACAGTAATCGGTTTTCCAAATGCCTTATGTGGTTTGGCATTGGCCTCGTTAAACTGAACATACCAGGTACCATTGTCTAACAGAAAGTTTTGCCAATTGG
>CALCGD010000048.1 GCA_937900875.1 uncultured Flavobacteriales bacterium | reverse complement strand
AAGGGTTGGGCTGTTCGCCCATTAAAGTGGCACGCGAGCTGGGTTCAGAACGTCGTGAGACAGTTCGGTCTCTATCTGTTGTGGGCGTTAGAAATTTGAGAGGACCTATCTTTAGTACGAGAGGACCGAGATGGACAGACCTCTAGTGTACCTGTTGTGGCGCCAGCTGCATCGCAGGGTAGCTATGTCTGGATGAGATAAGCGCTGAAAGCATCTAAGCACGAAACTCACCTCAAGATTAGATTTCTTTTAAGGGTCGTTAGAGACGATGACGTTGATAGGTTGCAGGTGTAAAGGCAGTAATGTCAAAGCCGAGCAATACTAATTACCCGTAAACTTTTACAAGCTAATGCGATTTAAAATTATGATATATTTTCTTCCCTCATTGTCAATATCAACAGTAGTTGATATAAAGCTTTAAGGTGACTATTGCGGTGGGGTTCACCTCTTCCCATTCCGAACAGAGAAGTTAAGCTCACCAGCGCAGATGGTACTACAGTAACATGTGGGAGAGTATGTCGTTGCCTTAATTTATTTTTAAACCCCGACCATGTAATATTGGTCGGGGTTTTTTGTTTGATATACTTTCCAACGTTTTGTCGTTTCATATTCGAACAGTTTTCTTTTTTATTCTAACAGTCGGACTTGGTTTGACTTCACAATGTGGTTTTTCTCAAAACCGTAAGTTTCACATTGATTCTCTATTCCCTTCTAACGTTTCGGATACACTTAATGTAAGGGAGTTCAAATATGAGGACTGGATTTACAGCCCAGAAGGAGAATATAAATTAAATGCTCTACACGGTACGCAGGATAATCTTCCGTTTTACGATGCATCTCAAGTAAGAAATGACCTCGGTAACATAGGATCTGCTAATCATCAGATTCTATATGATTCAAATCGACCTTTTGGTTTTCATTTTACCTCCTCAAGAAATGCATATTGGAAGCATTTAGCGAAAAGGAAATTGCTGGTGTCCGACAAGATGTTTTCGAATGTTCAGTATTCTAATGGAGTAAATCGCGAAAATTATCTACGGACTAATTTTACTCGTGGATTTGGTGCTTTATTAGACTTAGGATTCAGCTTTGATAGAATAAACTCAGAAGGGTTTTATCAGCGGCAGCGAAACACCATAACCGATTTGTCTGTCTATGGCGCTTTTCGATCTAAAAATTCTAGGTACAAGGCATCCGTGATGTTTACTTATATGAATCTAATGGCAGAAGAGAACGGAGGAATCGTTACAGACAGTGTTTTCGAACAGAATCTAACGTCAGGAAGGAGTTTTATCAATACAAATCTGACGGAGTCAAGTAATCATTGGAAGGGATTTGATTTTGGTCTGAATCATCGATTACTTCTTATGAATCAAGATTCTGCGGGTTCACAGAAGGTATTTCAGCCAGCCATTTCACATTCGTTTCTAGCGACAAGTCACAGTATGGCGTATAGAAACGTTCCTGATACGGCATCAGATTATTATGAAAACGTTTTTCAAGACTCGTCTACAACTTACGATTCTACCAATGTATTTACACTTTCGAATACTTTAAGGCTTGAGTTGCTGAAGTCGGACTCTGTAAAGTCACAAGCTCTTAATAGATTGGCTGTTGGGGCTCAATATGATTTTCATCGGGTGGCTTATGACTCTGTATTCAGCGAACAAATACACAACGTTTCCGTGCTAGCAAATGTGGACGGTGAATTATTTGACAAAATTAATTGGAAGGCGTCTGGTAATTTAATGTTGTACGGCTATAATATTTGGGATTTTAAGGTGGATGGTCAGTTTGATTATTCTGTAGGAAAGTCTCATTTTTCGGCATTTGTAAATTATTCACTTTTTCGTCCTGATTATATAACTAACAGGTACACAAGCAATCATTTTAGATGGGATAATGCTTGGTTGCAAACTCAACATCTCAAAACTGGTTTGACATACGAGCAATCTAAATTGAGGTTTAGAGGTAGTTTTACATACCATGTTTTGGATAATTTGGTAGTTTTTGGCACTGGTAGGACTCCATATCAGAGTGCCTCTGTTAATCAGTTAATGGTCTTGAGATTGCAAGAACATTTTCGGATTAAATGGTTTCATATTGTTTTGGATGGGGCAATTCAGTTTAAACTATCTGGAGATGACATTCGGGTACCACTTGCGCTGGGGAGAGGCATAATTTACTACCAGAACGACTTGTTTAAAAAGAAGCTTAGAATACAAGTTGGCGTAGAAACTAGTTACTCAACGGCTTACTATGCAAATGGCTATAATCCTGCTCTTTCAGCATTTTATATTCAGAATGAAAAGCAAGTAGGGAATTACCCTTTTATTGATGTGTTTCTGAATATTCGAGTAAAGAAATTACGGGCGTTTTTCAAAGTGGAACACGTAAATGCCGGATGGTTGGGTTACACGTATTATCACGTTCCTCATTATCCCGTTAATGACCTTGCGTGGAAATTCGGAATTAACTGGGCCTTTTTGGACTAATCTCAGGTCTTTTGCTTCTTTTTCCGCGCAGCAGGAAAAAGAATGTTGTTCAAGATAAGGCGGTATCCAGGTGAGTCAGGGTGTAGATTCAAATCTGTTGGCGGATCGTAAACGAAATGCTGGTAATCTTCTGGGTCATGCCCACCATAAAAAGTCCATTGTCCCTTGCCAATAGTTCCATGGATATACCGGGCTTCCTGAAGTGATTTGTTTTCTCCCATTACTAAGACGTCAGGCTTGATGAATTGCTTCCGGAATGCTGTCGTTTGCCCCATAAACCCTTTTATTATTTGCTCATGATTTTGGCAAAGCATGGTTGGTACAGGGTCCCATTTTGCTGAAAATTCAAATAATGAAAAGAAATCTGTTGGCTGTTTCACCTTGCTTGCCCGGCTAGATGTTGCATCAATATCTGAGAATTCATACTCACCAGGATTCGTTGATGCTCTAAAGTTTTGGAATGCAAGCGTGTTGTTGAAATCAAGTTTATTGTTGTAGTCTGGGGTGCTTCCATCTCCATCAAACATGTCTTCGCATATGTCCACTTCATGGGCAGCAAGAGCTATGTCGTAAGAGTCTGTGCCAGAACACATTGCAAACAGAAACCCACCTCCAATAGCATATTCTTTTATCCTGTTTGCAACGGCTAGCTTCAACTCTGAAACCTTCTTGAATCCGTTTTTTCGGGCCAATTCTTCAGAGTAACGAACTTGTTCTATATACCACGGAGCGCTTCTATACGACCTCCAAAACCTACCGTATTGCCCAGTAAAATCTTCGTGATGGAGGTGTAACCAATCATATAAAAGAAGTTTGCCATCCAACACGTCATTATCGTAAACTACATCATAGGGTACTTCTGCGTAGGTTAAAACGAGCGTTACTGCATCGTCCCAAGGCTGTTTGTTTTTGGGGCTGTAAACAGCAATTTTTGGAATTTTTTCCAGCTTTGCCACATCCATGTTTACTTCCGGATCCGCTATTTCTAGCAGAATAGCTGTGGATTGAGCATCTGCAATAATTTCAAAACTCACGCCTCTTATCGTGCATTCATTCTCAATTTCCTTTGCATATTTGCACATAAAACTCCCACCACGGTAGTTTAAAAGCCAGTCAACTTCCACATCTGCTTGTAATACCCAGTAAGCAATACCGTACGCTTTAAGATGATTTTTCTGACTATCATCCATAGGAATAAGGAGATAAGCGGCCATTAATTGACCGCTCATCAAAACGCAAATAATTGTAAATAGAATTGTTTTAAAAAGCTGGGTCATCGTCATCCTCTAAATCATCCAAGTCGTCCATTCTAGACATTTTCGTCATCACGTTAGGATTGTCGAATTCTGAAGATCGAGGCATCCCACCTGAAATACTGAATTCTGGGTCGTCATAATTAGTAAACTTCGCCAGTGTATTAACGAAACGCAAAGGAACCGTTCCTGTTGCGCCACTACGGTGTTTAGCGATAATTAATTCTGTGAGGCCTTCGGTAGGCAGGTTGGTTTCTTCAGAAACTTCGATCCCATAATATTCTGGTCGATAAAGGAACATAACCATATCTGCATCTTGCTCGATTGCCCCTGATTCACGAAGGTCAGAAAGCATCGGCCGCTTGGTTCCGCCTCTAGTCTCAACAGCTCTACTTAGCTGTGAAAGCGCGATTACAGGTACTTCGAGCTCTTTAGCTAAACTTTTTAATGAGCGAGAAATCATACTGATTTCTTGTTCACGATTACCTCCTTTTTGATTTCCTCCAGCAGTCATTAATTGCAAATAATCAATCACAATCAGTTGAATATCGTGTTGAGCTTTAAGTCTTCGGCACTTAGCGCGTAATTCAAAGACTGAAAGTGCCGCAGTATCATCGATGAAAATTGGTGCTTCGCCTAACTGCTTTAATGAAGCATGCATATGCTCCCAATCTTGTTTGTCTAATTGACCCTTCTTTAATTTTTCTCCTGGAATTCCAGACTCACTAGAAATGAGTCGGTTTACCAATTGCACTGAGGCCATTTCTAATGAAAAGAAAGCAAT
>CALCGD010000047.1 GCA_937900875.1 uncultured Flavobacteriales bacterium | reverse complement strand
GAATTATCACAGCCTATGACTTAACTCACTGTCCGGTCAAATGTAGCAGGTCCAATCTCTAACAGAAACATCCCCAATACTTTCGCCCGCATTTACCATACTAAAGTAAGATGCCGTGGGCTCCACAGGCACTTTATACAAGTACTGATAGTATCCCTCCAGCTTAACACGCAGATTCGGAATAACAGACCAGTCGTAACCCAACACAGCATGAACACTTCTCGTAAAACCCAAGTCTCTATTCGTTCGTGTAAAACGATTTTCAACCGGTAAATACGTTTGATAGAAGTACGTTAAAGACGGAAGCATTTGACTATGCATGCCAGACCCAACAGAAAAAGAATGTTTTTTATGCGGTTGCCATTTGAATCCAATTCGTGGCTCAATAGCAAAAGAAGAACTTAGCGTGCTCATTTGTCCATGCACGCCAACTGTTCCAGATGTTTTATCAGAAAACCGATGATGAAACTGAGCGTAAACCTGCCCCAACCCAAAGTTGTCTTTTTGGTTCAACCCAACATCATAAGTCAAAGTGTTTAGGTTGATGGTGCTGTCTACAAACGAAACAAATTTCTGGTCGTAAATAAGCCCAGTTCGCACATTGCTTTTGGCGCTGAGCTTCGTGTTTATCTGGGTGTGAATACTTGCACCTAGCGTCACATTCTTGTTGTACGTTTCCAGATAGCTAGTAGAGGTTGAATCGGTTTCTTCCAAAATTATTTTCTCTTGCCATTGGTGCAGTACCGTTGCCGCCAAGGTGGTTTTTAAACTTGTTTTTTCGCCTAAGAAAACAAGGTGGGTCAATCCAACAGCTCCCATATCCGAACCCAAATCTTGGTCTCTTTTCTCTGTCGAACCACCGTTAAAACCCGGATTGTCTTCAATATGGATAGAGCTTAACCCTCCAATTCCCCAAAGGGTAAAACGACCAGCTTTTTTCTGCGTAGGCACATCCACAACAAACGTGAGGTCTTGGTACAACGGAATGGCCGAAATGCCAAGGTCAATTCCCATCAGCCCGATGAGCGCCATCGTAGAATAGCGATAGGAAGCCAGATAAGAAGCAGGATGTTTTTTAGTGAATGGCCCTTCTAAACCAAACTCTAAACCACCTAAACCCAACTGAAAATAGTACTCCCGTTTTTGGCTGTTGCCTCGTCTCAGGTTTAAATCAAATGCGCCTGCGTTTGCGTTGCCATATTCTGCAGGAAAAGCACCAGTAAAAAAGTCGCTATTGGCTAGCATATTGTTGTTTAGGATACTCACAGGCCCACCCGTGCTACCCGAAAAACTCAGGTGGTTTGGGTTCGGAATATTAATGTCTTCTAACCTCCAAACCGTTGCCGTTGGAGAGTTTCCTCTAATGATAATGTCGTTCCGTTCATCCGACCCACCAGAAACTCCAGCATAAGCCGCTGCAGCTCTTGCTGGGTCTTGCCAAGAGCCTGCAAAGCGTCTTGTTTCCTCTACCGAAAACGCTCTTGCACTAACCAAAGCCATTTCATTCAACGGCTCACTTTTATCACGCTCGCCTGTTACAACCACTTCTCCTACTTGGTTAATTTTTTCAATTAGCTGAACTTTCAGCACCAGCTGTTTACTCGGATTTACCACTAGGTTTTGGAGTAATTGGTCTTCATATCCAATAAAGGAGACCTTGAGGTTTACCCGTCCAATTTTAACATCATCAAGAGAAAAGGAGCCATTCTCATCTGTAGACACACCTTTAAATTGGATAGAATCCAAAAGGACAACAGAAGCACCTGGTAATCCGCGCTGAGTTACCGCGTCTACAACAGAACCTCTAATTGTTTGCGTTATCTGGCCTACGGCCGAAGAATAAAAGAGGCCCAAAAAGCCTAAAATGCGTAGCGCCCTCATAGCCCGCAAAGGTTGTTAATCTTTTAATCTGAAAGAGGCGTGTATTGCCTTATGATCGGAACCTGGCATCGCTAGCGAACCACAAGATGTTTGAGTCAACAGATTATTGAATGTAATGTGGTCAATAGGTATTAAAGGCAAGCCAAATTCCATCGGGTAGGTTGCTTGAAACCCGCATTCGGCTCGCGAGAGATTTGCAGCATCCAAGAATTCTGTAAGCGTATTATCCCAAGAAACAACATTGAAATCACCAATAACCAGTGTTGGAATCGTATCATCCTTAACTAAATCTGCTACCTCGGCAAGCTGATGATTCCGTAAATCTGTTTCGTTCGGGAAAATTGGAGGACGTGTATGCAAAGACACAACTCGCACCATTTTTCCGTTCACATCAATCGTTGCTATGATGCATGGGGTCCTGTCAATATTTAAAACCTCTT
>CALCGD010000046.1 GCA_937900875.1 uncultured Flavobacteriales bacterium | reverse complement strand
GTGGAGAATACCGGAGTCGAACCGGTGACCTCTACACTGCCAGTGTAGCGCTCTAGCCAGCTGAGCTAATCCCCCAAAGCGCGGCAAATGTAATTGTTTTGGTGATTCTGATTGCCCAAAATTAGCGGCAAAAGGAAAGGGCAGCCAAATGGCTGCCCTTTCCGACCGAACAAGAATCGAAACCCATCAATCGATTCTCATGAATTTTCTAGTTACACTAAAGTTGCCATCTACATCCTGTATGTTTAGGAAGTAATAACCATCTTTTAGATTATTGGCGCTTACGTTTAGTGTGTTTTCACCACTTGCTATGTTTAGCACCTCTGTAGAAATTGTTCTTCCAGTGAGGTCAACAATCGAAACGTTGATTGTTAATTCAGCTTCTAGGTTGAAAGTGATAGAAGCTTGATCTAGTACTGGGTTTGGATACACATCACTAATTGCTCCTTCAAAATCAAACTCTTCAATTCCTGTAGAGATAAGCGTTTCTGATGCGAAGATGTGTACGCCTTCTTCAGATGGATTGTCTGGTCCAATAGTTACAACAGCTGGGATTGTTTGTACACCAAGAACTTCAACATACACTTGGTAGGTTCCCCAAGCTAAATCTGCAAATCCAAATTCACCGTTTCCATCAGTATAGCTGTAGGCAACTGAGTTTCCAGATAGGTCAAAAATCATAACCTGCATACCGCTAAGTGGATCTCCCGGATCTGTTTTGTTCGCTCCTTGTGTTACGTCTCCACCAATGAAACCAGGTCCACCAGGATTAGTAGCAGCAATAAGGGTTACATCAGCAGTAACAATCTGGTTTGTTTGCGTAAGCGTAAGCGTTTGAGCAAACCCCCAGAAAGGTGAATTTCCATGATACGTTGGAATGTGATTGCTGTAATACGGACTTCCAGAGTAAGCAGCTGCTTTTATTAGGTAGTCTCCGCAATCTAATGGACCGAAGAAGAACGAATTGCTCGTGTCTAAAACAATACTGTCAACTACCGAAAGTTGGTTGGTATTGGCATCAAACGTAATCAGGTAAACAACACCGTTAAACAACGGCTGATTGTTAGTTCCAGCATACACTTGTCCTGATAAATACCCGTAGCAATTCGGAGTTCCAATGGTGATTGTAATACACTCAGAATCTGAACAGTTGTTAAGAGAATCAACAACCATAAGGCAAATTGTGTGTGTTCCATTTGTAAAACCTGGTGCATAAGCATCATAGCCATCACCAACAAATGTGTTGTCAATTTCCCAATAGTAATACAGGTTAGGGTTTTGAACGTTTGCACTGAACGTATACCCTATTGGAGTTGGGCCTGAGTTAGTGAAAGAAGCATCACAACTACCAGCGCTGTTTGGTACAGCTGTTACCGTTTCGCAGTAAGTGTCTGAACAGTTATTAGCTTGATCAGTTACCGTAACACAGATTTCAACTGCAATTCCGTTTATAGGAACCAATGTTGGAGGAAGAACAAACATTGGGTTCTGTCCTGTAGCTGTGAATTGGAATCCGCCAGCGCTCAATGTCCAGTTAAACGTGCTCTGCGGGCCGGCTACGCCAGCAAACATTAGCTGTACCGTATCCGTCACAACCAGAATACCGCTTGGGCTACCTTGATACCAAAATCCTGCCTGACATGGTCCGTTGCTAAGTGGAAGAAGCGTGTCGCATGCAGTAGCAGTACAACCACTTGCATCTGTTGCACTTACACAATACACTTCACCGTTCGGGCTTAAATTCTGAACAGTTATTGATTGAGTTGTTTCGTTACTCGACCACACATATGAAGAGAAACCGGCACTTGCAGTTAGGGTATAAACCACTCCGATTCCAGTAGAATCGATGGTAGTGGTAATACCAACTGTACATCCTTGGTTAGGATCAGGAATAGTATCGCAAGTTGTGAACGTACATCCTTCAACATCTGTGATTACACAGCAGTAGACACCAGGATTGATAGCCGTTATTGAAGCAGTTGTTTCGCCTGTATTCCAGCTATATACGTACGGAGCCGATCCACCAGTTGCAATTGCCTCAAATGTGGTTCCAAGTATTGGGTTAAGCGTAGACTCAATATATCCGCCACAAGGTGTTGGATTTCCACCCAAATAAAGCGTGTCGCCATCCGTGGCCTGACATCCATTAGCATCAGTCACAACAAGAAAAACTCCTACAGTACCTCCATTAAACATGTGAGAGACCGTTTGAGTTGAATAAGAAGTGCCGTCTACCCACCAATCATAGGTAAATGGTGCAGCCCCAGTTGAACTGGCCACGAAGGTCCAAGTACCGTTTATACTGTCATTTGTAGATGTAATAGAGACATCGCAGCTTATAGAATTAGCGCATATCACAAAATCTAGATCCACTATATCTACAGAGCCTTGTCCATTACTTACTGTTTGTACAATTGGCAAAAACGAGCACGGATCATCAATAGATACGTTAAAGTCAACGCTTGGCCCTGTTACAGATCCATTGGTAATACTGAAAAAGTAGTAACCATTCGCATTTGTAGTTGTACACATTGAGTCTGAAGGCAGAGCAGGCGTATTTGACGTCCATTCTACGCACACCATGTGATTAGCTTGTACCTGGCCATTGCCATCGAGCACGTAACCCGAAATGAACATATCATCCGGATTTGGCTGTGCGAAGGCCGCGGTAGCGGTCAGCAGCAGCAAACAGAGAGTTTTTAAAGTTTTCATGACTATTGATTTTAGTTTGATGATACAAATGTGTGAACGAATAGCCACCTAGGGAAATTATTTAGTCGAATTTCTTACCCGCTCATATTTATTTTTTTGACTTTTTAATCTTGTATTTGCATTTTTTTCTTACGTGCTAATCATTAAATAAATATGAATTTTTCATATCTAAAGGATGCCTTTACCTTTGTCTTAATCTAAAAAACAGATTATGATCGACAAGAAAATTGAAAAGCTGCTGAACCACCAGATAGAATTGGAGTTCGAATCGTCTCAATACTATTTATCCATGGCTTCTTGGGCAGAGAAGAATGGGTTTAACGGAGTGAGCACTTTCCTTTATGGGCATTCTGAAGAAGAAAGAGGCCACATGTTAAAGCTGTTCCATTTTATTAATGATAGAGGCGGATACGCACTTGTACCAACAATTGGAGCTCCACCTAAAGAATACAAAGGGATTCAGGAAATATTTGCCAAAATACTTCAGCATGAAAGAGTTGTTACTCAAGAAATAAACAACCTGGTAGATGCTTGTTTAAAACTGAAAGATTATTCAACCCACAATTTTCTGCAGTGGTACGTTTCTGAGCAAATAGAAGAAGAACGTTTAGCACAAACCATGCTCGATAAGTTGGACCTTATTGGAAATGACAAAGGGGGACTTTATTTGTTTGACAGGGATCTTGAAAGCTTTGTTCCTGCCCATACTGGTACCGCTTAGTTAATGTATGCTCGTTAAATGTCTTTTGTATTAAAAATGATTGCCTTTTTAGAACTATTGTTTGTGGTTCTGCTGTTTTCGTGCAGCGGGACCGCCACAGAATCGTCATCTATTTCTGGTCAACTTCAAGAAATTGAAGAAACAAAAGTTGGCAAATTCAAAATTGAACTGTTGGTTAACGGTGCACCAAACGATGCTGCTAGAATATTAGGTGTTTTTGGCAATCAAAACTTTGTGGTTGACTCCGCTAAAAGTGATGCAACAGGCCTGTTCGTTTTTGAAGCTGATACGCTGCTTCATAAAGGATTCTATTACATAATGCTTGGTTCTGACAACAGCTATTTTCAAATGCTGCTAGATAAAGACCAAGATTTCAGGCTAGAAACCGCGAAAGGAGACTTCGTGAATTCGATGATAGTTACGGGATGTTTGGATAATGAACTACTCTATCAAAACTTAAAATTTGAAGCAGATTTCACCACTAGACTTCAGCCAATAACGGCTCAAATGACGGGACTAACGGAAGGTTCTACGCAACACACCTCTCTAAAATCGAAGCAAGAGGTTTTGGTTGCTGAACGGTTGAAGCACATCAAACAATTTGAGCTGAATCACCCTGAATCTTTTTTCACTCAATTCAAACTTTCGGGTCAAAACCCAGATTTAACCTATCCCAAAAAAGCGGACGGTTCGCTTAACCAAGAAGCTCAGGTTTACCAATACCGACTTGCGTTTTGGGACATGATTGATTTTAATTCTACGGCTACACTACGAACGCCTGTATTCGCCAATAAATTGAGGAAATACATTCGAGAACTTACGCCCCAAAATGCAGACTCGCTCATTCATTATTCCGATTTACTTATAGGAAAGTCGAAAACAAATAAGGAGATTTTCAAGTATGTGGTTAATTGGATTGCTTTGGAATACAAGACTCCAAAGACAATGGGAACTGAGGCACTTTATGTGCACATGATTGATAAATACTGGACCTCTGACCTAGCGTATTGGTCTAACCCAGAAGAAATCAAAGGTTTGAGAGGAGAAATGAGTTTGATGAAGCCGAGTTTAATCGGAAAAATTGGCCAAGATATTTCTGCTACCAACTCAAAAGGAGAGGCAATTTCATTACATGGTTTAAAATCTCCAATAAAGGTGTTGTTTATATACTCCTATGATTGTGAGCATTGCCAGAAGGAAGCGCCAGAAATGGTGAAGGTTTACAACCAGTGGAAAAACCAAGGGGTTGATGTTTTTGCGCTTTGCACAGATACCGATAAAACCAAATGGTTAGAATTTGTTGGAAAGAACAGGATGGCTTTCCATAACGCTATAGACGCTAAACGAGCAAGCCGCTACGACCATAAATACCACATTGATATTACTCCTGAACTCTACGTTCTAGATAAAAACAATAAAATTATTGCTAGCAATTTGAGCCCAAATCAACTACCTGAGTTTTTGGAGGCAGAGCGGGCAAGGAATCCTTGGTAAATTGTTATTCAACTATCCTAAAATCTGGAAAGGTTGCATTTTCCAGTGTTGCTATTTTTACTTCCGTCACATCTGAAAGTGGCGACCCTTGCCAACACCATTCTGTAAGTTGATTAATCTGAATCTGGCTTCCTGAGGCATGAATTAGAACCGATCCGTCATCCAAATTCTGAACCTCACCTTTTAATCCAAGTTCTATTGCTTTATCGCATGTGTATTTTCGATACCATACGTCTTGTACTTTACCCGTAACTTGAATAGAAACCGAAATCATTTTAACCTTACGCCCATTAGAAGCATATCATCAATTTGTTTATGGTCTCCCATCCAATCATCCATAGACGATTCAAAAGATGATTTCACCTCATTCATTTCACCCTTGCCATCAGTTAGCAAAACATCTTTAATTCGGTTATACCCAAATTTAGATTCACCATCGGCCGAAAACTGGTCAGTAATTCCATCCGAAAACATGGTAAGAACATCTCCAGACTTGTATGAAAATGACTGTGATCCATACGAACCGCGTTTTCTGTATTGTGTACCACCAATACTCCAATAATCTGCTTTGTATTCGGCTATGTTTCCTTCGGATAAATGATAAACTGGGTTTCCAGCACCCGAGTACATTACCTCATTATTAGACTCGTCTATACGACAAATTGCCATGTCCATTCCATCATGAACGTCCGATTCTGAACTCTGATTAAGGACATTAACCACAGCCTCATGAAGCTTCATTAAAATTTCATCGGTGTTAGTCACATCGTTTTCCTTCACAATTCTGTTCAGCAGGAAATAACCAATTAAGGACATAAATGCACCTGGTACGCCATGCCCTGTACAATCTACTGCAGCCAAAAAATGGTATTTCCCTTTTTTCAAATACCACGGAAAATCTCCGCTCACCACATCTCTGGGCCTGAACTTTACAAATGAGTCTGGAAAACTTTCTCTCAACTCGTCTGTATTAGAAATTATAGCTTCCTGAATACGCTGAGCGTAGTTAATACTTTGAGAAATTCTTGTCAAGCTATCAGCCAACTCCTCTTGCATTGTACGCAATTCTTCATTCTGTTCTTGCAGCATTTCTGTGCGCTGCTCTACCTTACGTTCCAGTCCTTCATTAGCGATCACAACTTCTTGTTGTTTAATTCCAGCTAGGCAGGAAAATATTCCCAGAAAAAGTGGCGCTGTGTCAATAATCCAATGTAGTGGCTGGGTTCTTTGCACTTCCAGTAAGGCTCCTAAACCAAAGCCGCTGCCGCGCAATAATGCATCAAACAGTGTGGCGATTATTGGAAATGCCAAACCGAACATTGCACCATAAATGGCGTAAGTAACTCGGGCGTCTTTACTTGGGGCAGTGGCCATTTAGCCTAAAGGGTTTTCATCTCAAATGGGACTTCCAAGATACTCGACAGCTCCTCACCCTTAGTCTGAATCATATCATCACTTTCCTTATAATACCAAACAATCTTGGCCTCTTTGCCTTCGTCTATTAAGTCCTCAAAGGTCATAAGTATGTTGAAAATATACCTAGTAGATGCTGAGTTAAAGTAGTCTACCCTCATTTCTACAAGTGTACTATCTAGCGGATTTTCCACATAGGATTTCAACCATTCTTCAACCGGCTTAAAAAACTCTAACGCGTCTTCTGGCAAAGCCCTGCCGCTTATTTTAAATACACCCGTTTCAGTGTTAAAATCTATCAACGGAGTATCTTCTGTAGCATCCAGTAATAAGGAATCAATCATTATTTAAAATTTGACGTTAAACGTAAAGAAGAACATATCATCGCCCATTTTATCGAAGGAATACTTCAATTTTTCCGAGCTTTTTCTAGCAATTTCTATCAAACCTAATCCAGCACCTCCTTTTTCGCTAAATGAGCCCTCTCTAAGCGTTTGCTTATACGCAGCTTTTAACTCCTCAGGCTCCATAGCATTTAAATCTTCTAGCCTTTCGGTTAAAAGCTGCATTGTTTCTTGGTTTACCACATTGCCAACAGAAGTCCAGTAGGCGCCTTCAGAATCTTCATTAATCATAAATATTCCGTCCTTATTTTCATTCTGAATATTGTGTCTAGAAACATTTTGAAGTAGCTCTACAAGTATTAAGAAAAATGCCTTCGAGCCAGTTTCATTCTCTGCTCGCATTTTTTCTTCAATAATTTGGATAATCGGTAAAATGGAGTCTTTTCCAAAATCGCCCTTGTAAATCATCAGGACATCCGATTCTTTAATCTTCTTGTCAAAGTCTTTAGTAAACCGAAGCGCTTCGCCCTGCTTAGTTTGCTCCTCGTTATTGGTAAGTTTCAAAGACAAATAAAAGTTGGACAAGTCTTCGCTGATGTTCTCAAAATCAAAGGAAATCGGTTGGCCAGCCTTGCGAGCCAACTGTATTAGTCCAAGACCAGCGCCTCCTTTTGAAGACAGTTCATCGTTGTTTAGCACTTCTAAATAGAGTGCCTTTAACTTATCCTTTTCAATATCGTTTAACTGATTAAGCTTCGCTTGAAGTAGACTAACTTCTGTGGCATCAATCAAATTAATGGAACTAACATAATTGGCATCTCCCATAAGTCGGGCGGCAAACAGACCGCTTGCCTTTTCCTCGGTAATTCGCTCATGCTTTACACCGTGGCGCACTACGTTTTGAAAACACTCAACCATAATAAATGATATTCGCCTGCTCATCTTAGCAAGCACCTCAAAGTTGTTCACATTGTATTCAGTAATTCGAATTATTCCATCGGTAATATCATCGCTAACGTCACCGTTAAAAATAAAACTGAGCATATCGTTCTTAAGCTCGCGGTAGTAATCAAAAAGCTGTTCCAATCTGTTCGCTAATAAGGTTTGTGATTTCTCAAACGCCAAAACACGCAGAATGGTTACAGCCAAACCCTAACTTAGCTTCTCTTTGAATTTGATGATAAGAATAGACCATAATTTCTACCTAAGCGGCTATAATCTTGAGGACGCTGTTAGATTAGCTGAAACAATTAACGATGTGGAAATCTCTAACAACACGTTAACAATTCCTTACCCTTATGAATTAGAAGATGCTGAGTGGTTTTTACAGTATTGCGAAACGCACAAACAATCAAACCAACCTATCAAAAACTGGGCTTTAAGAAACAACCAAGGCCAAGTTTGTGGATCAATAGCCCGCCACTATAAGTATGGCCCTAAATCGCATAAAGATGAACTAGGGTATTGGCTAATGCGACCACTTTGGGGCCAAGGGTTAATGACAAAAATTGTACGCACTTTTACTGATTATTGCTTCGAATCTGAAGGATTAACCCGTTTGGAAGCGCCTATTTTCGAAAATAACAAAGCCTCAGGAAGAGTGTTGGAAAAAGCAGGATTCGGGCTCGAAGGACGAATGGCAAAAGCTTACTTGAAAGATGATGTTTTTTTGGACGGTCTTCTTTACGCTAAAACTTGCAACAGAGTGGTTTAATTACATTTGACCAATGACAAAATCGACATTAGCTTTTCTACTCTGCCTTGGCTGTTTTGCTGCCGTGGCTCAAACCAATACCGAAGCGTACAAACTAGGGGTAGAAGGTGTGCTAAAAGTGGATAATGGCGAATACAAAGAGGGTATTAGTCTTTTGAAAAAAGCTCGAAATCTTGAACCTCAGGATTACGATTTTGCATTTGAAATAGGAAAGGCATATTTAAAAAGTGGTAACCCAAAAATGGCGGAGAAATACCTTTTTCCGTTACAGTATCATACTCAGGTTCAGGCCGATTTGTATTTACTATTAGCACAATGCTACTACGAGTTAGATGATAACAAAAAGACGCCAAATCCCGATAGAAAAAAAGAGCTGGATGCGCTAAGGTATGGGCTGCAAAAACTGCCGAGCGAAGGTGTTCTTTACCTAGAATTAGGGCGAAGAAACATTGAAATGGAAAAGCCTGTAGAGGCTTTGGTTGTTCTAGAATCTGGAATTTTAAATGCACCAAACTTTGCCGAGAACTATTATTGGGCAGCTAAGCTTTTAATTGCAGCTGATAATCATTTATGGGCATGGCTTTATGCAGAGGTTTGCTACAATCAAACAGATGACGTTGACCTGAAACGATCGGCTGCCATGATTGTAACTGGAAGTTCCAATATTGTTTTTGCCGGAAAGTGGAAAGCAGACCCTGAGAAACTAGACCAGGACATTCAGTTTGCATTCGCCAACAAATGTTTTAAATCATTGGATATTGAATTTGATAATCAACTTTTAAAAAGACAGTGCCTGTTGGAAAATTTCGAGGGCTCACCTTTATCAATTACTCCAATTTTAGCTAGGCAAAAGCTCATTATTTCCAAGGGTTGGCATGCCGCTTATATCTGGAGCATCTTGCAAGAATCTGACAAGGAATCTTTTCTTAAATGGATACCTGAAAATGCTGTTGAGTTTGATGAGTTTCGTAATTGGAGCTATTGGAACCCGCTGGTATTGAAAGCTCCCATTAGACGGTTGAATCCATAGTAATCCCAGAATTAAACCACCATCAGTATGACCACGCGAAAAGATCTATTGTCGTTTTTTGAAAAAATGGAAGCAGAGCGAACAGAGCTGCTAGGAGGATTGAAAAATCATTCTGAGGAGACTCTCACAAAAAAACCAGCGGCAGACGCATGGTCTGTAACCGAAGTGATATTACACCTGAGCAAGGCCGAAGAGGGCGCGCTTAAATACATGCAAGTGAAACTGAAGCATGGCGGTCATAGAAAAGCGTCTTTCGCAGCAAGTCTGAAACAACGTTTTTTAAACTTAGCCATTACGCTTCCATTTAAGTACAAGGCTCCTAATGTGATTAAATTGGATGAGGGCTCCACATCTTTTGGCGAAGCGGTTGAAAACTGGAATGCTATTCGATTGGAATTGAAAAGTGAATATCAATCGGTTGAAGAATCACTTATTGATCACGAATTATTCAAACATCCAGTAGCTGGTAAATTGAGCATAATGCAGAGCGTTAAATTCATGCGCCAACATGTTTTAAGACATAGCGGCCAAATTGAACGTACGTTACAGAAAGTCTCAGCTTAAGGAATTACGATAGGGATGGTTTGGCGTTTAAAGTCGCTTTCCATCGTGATGTAATACACATCCGATTTCAGTATGGACACATCAACAGATCCTCCGTTAAACTGACCTGTTGCTACAACTTGTCCAAGCACGTTTCTTATAGACCATTGTGCTTTTGAAAAGCATTCTGCTGTCACTTGGTTGTGCCTAATGTTGTAATTCAAGCAATTTTCTGCGGCAGTTACTGCGAGTTCTTCTATTCCAAGAATGTCCGTCATTCTTGCAACAAAGCAGTCTCCGTGATCTGCTGCGCCAATCGTAGTTTGATCAAATTCAGCAAAGAAGTAGTAGTATCCGGTGATGTAAAGACTTTGGTCTGGACCTAAACAAGCAGCCATTCCTATGTCTGCGCTTCCTGCTCCCGCTTTTCGACTGTATCTTATTTGCCCTTCGGGAGAATAATTAAGCACGAAAATATCGTAACCATCGCCAACCGTGGAGTCTCCATCCGCCACTATCAAATCCTCGAATAGGCCTGTTAGATAGGTTGACCCATCCCAATCTACAGCTAGTCCTAGACAATTATCTAAGCCATAACTACCGGCCGAACGAAGCCAATTACAGGTTCCATCTCCATCAAACTGGCTTATAAAAACGTCATTGTAACTGAGCGCGCTAGTACTGAAATCTTGAAAAAACGTGGTGCCTTGATAGTATCCGGCAACGTAGACATGCCCGTTTAAATCGGTTCCTACCCCAGTGGCCACGTCAACCGTAGTGCCTCCATTGGTTCTTACCCAATCCATACTACCGTCTTCCTGGTATTTGGCAAGGAACATATCGGAACTTCCGAGTGCTTGCAGGGTTGTTCCATCAAAAAGAGCTTGATCGTAAAAATCTCCTACGATGTAAATTGATTCATTGGTTTGATCAACGGCAATACTTGCTGCAATATCATGCTCTAAACCTCCTCCATTTTGAATCCAATGTGCGTTACCATCTGGGTCAACTTTCATTACAAACGCATCTGTAAGGCCGTTAGAAAGGATGGTGGCTGTTCCAAATTTGGCTCGCTTTTCAAATCCTCCACACACGTACAATTTTCCGCTCCAAGGGTATCTGGCTATATCTGTTCCAGTATCATTTCCTAAACCGCCTCCAGTTAAATGCCACAAAACGGTTCCGTCTGGCGAGTATTTTACCACGAAGACATCCTGCATGCCTTCCGATTTAGCGGCCATGGTATCATTATCGGTAATCATAAAAACCACGGTGTCCGTAAAATGTCCGACCACGTAAACATTCCCAAGATTGTCGGTCTCTACTCCTCTAGCCATATCCTCGGCCGGGCCAGTAATCACGTTTGCCCAAAGAAATTCTCCTTCCGAGGTAAATTTGGCAACGAAGGATTCCATCGAGCCCGAACCAGTGAGGAAAGTGTCGGCTATTTGGGTGCTCCCAGTAAAAGAGCCAACCACCAGTACATTTCCCTCATCGTCCGTTGTAATTGCTCGCCCAACATCAAGCCCTAGTCCACCTATACTCTGAGCCCAATCGAAGTGCTGTCCTTGTACAGATGAGATACTAAGACACAAAAAAAGCGACCAAATAAATGATCGCTTCTGTAATGTTTTAATTTGTTTCATAAAACTGAATTAGGCCACTGCCCAGCCTCTAATCTCATCGATTTTGCTGTAGACTGCTTCCATTTTTTCAGCATCTACGCTAGCATCGTCTCCCTCGCCAATCTTAATATTCTTAGCAATTAAAAGCTTAGACAATTCTTCCAATTTAGAAGCAAATTCTGCAACCAGCGGATCATCGTTTACCATTTTCATAGAAACAATCAGCTTTTGCAATACAACGTCTTGCTCTAGTATTCTGAGTGAAATAATCGCGGTTGGTCGCTGTCCTGCTTCTCCTAAATTTGAAGCCAAATACATAGACTCTATCCAACCACCGGCAATCATCAAAGCCGAAGTATTCATCCTGTTGTTTTCCTTCAAATATTGATTGGCTAAATCATATGACGAACTCAGAATTTGAAGTAATGAATCGCGATTTTCAATGTTTGCCTCTACCCGATTGAACATTGATTGATCGAACGCATCTGAAAGACCTATAGCATCTGATAGTTTACGCACGTTGTCCAGATAAAATACGGTTTCCTGCGTCTGCTTATAAAGCGATGTGTATCCTACATCAGAACTGTAAATGCCCATGTTTAGCGTTTTCTTGCCAGTAGTTACGTATCGGTCAAGGTTCTTTACGTCATTAAGCAATTTGGCGTTGTATTCACCACCTGCGTGCTTCACCAATATTGCCATTTCAATTGGCGATGGCATGTTTTTAATCATCGCATCTGCTTGTGCCAGGTCTTCCTCAGACATTTCCTGCTCCACAGCAACTTCTTCCGTTACCTCCGGCTTTGGCTCAGAAGCACAAGACCCCAGAATACCTAAGAAGGCAAATAAGGCTACATAATTCAACAAGTTCGTTCTCATTCCGGTCTTATTTTCTGGTTGATTGAGGATAAATTTAATGTTTCCAAAATTGTCTGCAACCTGACTAATGAGCCTCGAGCCAATTCTGTCCAACTCCCATGTCTACGACCATTGGCACTTCAAGGTTCACTGCATTGACCATCTTTTCGCTAACAAGCTTCTTGAGTTCGTCCAATTCGTCTTTGTGAGCGTCAAAAACAAGTTCATCATGTACTTGAAGAAGCAGTTTTGACTTCATCTGTCGCTTTTGCATCTCGGCATAAACGTTAATCATTGCCACTTTTATGATATCTGCAGCCGAGCCCTGAATAGGTGCATTAATGGCGTTTCGCTCAGCATATCCTCTAACCGTTTGATTGTTTGAGTTGATGTCTCTTAAATAGCGCCTGCGCCCCATAATGGTTTCCACATATCCGTTTTCCTTAGCAAACTGAATATTGCTATCCATATAGTCACGGATAGTCGGAAATTGCTTGAAGTATTCATCAATAATATCGCGCGCTTCGGTTCTTGAAATACCCAAATTATCAGCCAATCCAAATGCAGACTGGCCGTACATCAAACCGAAGTTTACAGCCTTTGCCTTACTTCGCATTTCACGGTCCACCTCTTCTAGTTTTACTCCGAAAACCTTGGCAGCCGTTGCAGCGTGAATATCTTGTCCATCCTTGAAGGCAGCAATCATCGGTGCGTCTTTGCTTAACGCTGCTATAATGCGAAGTTCCACTTGTGAGTAATCCGCAGCGAGCAAAACGTAATCTTCACTTCGTGGGATGAACGCTTTTCTAATCTCTCGTCCTCGTTCTGTTCTAATGGGAATGTTCTGCAAATTTGGTTTATCCGAACTCAAACGACCCGTTGCAGCAACCGCTTGATTATAACTTGTGTGGATTCTTCCCGTTTGAGGATTGACTAATTCTGGAAGCGTATCTACATAGGTTGATTTGAGCTTCTGAACCGAACGATAGTCCAAAATCTTTGGAACAATCGGGTGTTTTCCAACCAATTTACTTAGGACTTCCTCGCCTGTTTTATACTGCTTTGTTTTACCGGTTCTTTTTGCTTTATCATCAATCTTTAGATGGTCAAAAAGCACTTCGCCCAATTGCTTTGGCGACTGAATATTGAAGTCATCAACTCCTGCCAATTCTTTTATTTCGGTTTGTAATCGAATGAGGTCGGTATTCAGCTCTTCCGACATTGCCTTCAGCGCAGGAACATCCAGCTTAATTCCTTCCATTTCCATCGCCCCAAGCACAGGAATGAGTGGCATCTCAACTTCGTTGAAAAGCTTGCGTGCTTCTACTTCATCCAACAATGGACTAAACTCTTCAAATAACTGAAGCGTGATGTCTGCATCTTCTCCTGCATATTCGGTCACTTTTTCTAACGACACATCTTTCATTGTGCCCTGATTTTTCCCTTTTTTCCCTATCAATTCTGTGATGGATTGCGGTTGATATCCGAGGTAGGTTTCGGACAGCAAATCCATTCCATGACGCATGTCCGGATTAATCAGATAATGCGCAATCATGGTGTCAAAAGTCTTGGCAGAAATGGTCACATCATACCGAAGCATGATGCACAAATCGTACTTCAAATTCTGGGCAATCACGGTTTTTTTGTCATCCGAAAAAACAGATTGAAACTCAGCACAAACGGCTTTCGCTTCATCTTCATTATCAGGAATTGAAACATAAAATGCTTTTCCCTTTTCGATTGAAAACGCTATGCCCAAAAGTTGAGCGGTTAGCGTATCAAGTCCTGTTGTTTCTGTATCAAAACAAATGGTTTCTGCTTTGGATAGCGCAGCAATCAATTCTTGCCGCTTTTCAGCCGTATCAACCAATTGGTAATCATGGTCAGTGTTTGCCAAAGTCTTGTATCCGGAACCTTCAGCGGTTTCAACAACCGTGTCGCTAGAAGCAAACATATCTATCTGACCAGAAGCCGCAGATTTAGCAGTTGCAGGTTTTGCCGCTTGCGTAACTGCCACTTCTTGACCTAACACTTTTCTTGCAATGGTTCTGAACTCCAATTCAGCAAACAACTCAGCCAAAGCTTCCTTGTTCGGCTCTTCCATAATCAGATCGTCCTCATCAAATTCAACGGGTACATCCAAAATGATTGTAGCAAGCATTTTAGACATGAAAGCCTGCTCCTTATTCTCGGCAACCTTCTCCTGCATTTTTCCCTTCAGCTTGTCTACATTCTCATACAATCCTTCCATCGAACCGTATTCCTGAATGAACTTAATAGCAGTCTTTTCTCCCACTCCCGGAATGCCCGGAATATTGTCAACAGCATCGCCCCACATTCCCAACACATCAATGAACTGTTCAGGATGCGCTAAGCCATACTTTTCGCAGAATTCTTTCGGACCAACCACATCAATTCCGTTACCCATTCGGGCTGGTTTGTACATGTAAATTTTGTCTGAAAGAAGTTGGCCGTAATCCTTATCTGGTGTAACCATGTAGGTTGTATAACCTGCTTTTTCTGCCTTTTTGGCGAGGGTTCCGATTACATCATCAGCCTCAAACCCTTCAACTCCCAAAACAGGAATATTGAAGCCTTTGACTAAATCTCGAATGTATGGCAAGCTATCGCGCAAATCGTCTGGCATTGGCGCACGATTAGCCTTGTATTCGGTGTATTCTATTTGTCGGTTTGTAGCACCCGGCATATCAAAAACCACTGCTATGTGAGATGGCTTTTCCTTTTCGAGAAGTTCTAAAAGCGTGTTTGTAAAACCGAAAACGGCAGATGTATTCTGGCCTTTTGAATTGACCATTGTATATCCAGCAGAACGAACGCCATGACGATCTACTCGGTTACCTGCAAACGCAAAATATGCTCTGTAAATAAGCGCAAAAGCATCTAGCAGAAATAGTCTTTTGTCTTCGGAAGGGTCTTGTTGTGTCATATGGATAGAACACAGATTTAGCTGATTGGACAGATAAAATCTGATTTGATTATTGGTTAATGCAAAACACGGTCAGTCTAATTAGTCTAATCTGTGGTCTACTTAAGTCGGTTTTCGAATAGTTTTCGTTTGTGTTCTGGCTTCTTGCCGAAGTTAAGCAGAAGTCCAACCTCCACATTCGTTGCTCTTAGATAATTGAGAAGTTGAGCTTCATGCTCTTCTCTTAGACCGTCTGCAGATTTCAGTTCTATAATAACCTTGTTTTCAACCAAAATATCGGCATAGTATTCACCGACTTCATGACCGTCATAATACACCTTAATTGAATGCTGTGCAGAACATTCTAAACCGAGCCCATCAAGTTCAATCAGCATGGCTTTTTCATATACTTTTTCCAAAAAACCGTAGCCGAGCTCATTATAAACATTGTAAAACGCTTTTATGATTTTTCCGGTCAGTTCCGAATGCAGGTACTCGGTCATGTTCTTGAATAAAAAGAAATCATGAAAATCATTTTTATCAGTCCAATCTGTGTTCTACAACCCTGCGCCAGCTTTAATTTCTTCAACAACTGAAGGGTCAAGCAATGTTGATGTGTCTCCCAAATTGGATACATCGCCTTCGGCTACTTTTCTTAAAATTCTACGCATGATTTTACCTGAGCGAGTTTTAGGCAAACCATTTACTACTTGAACCTTGTCTGGCTTAGCAATCGGTCCAATTATTTCAATCACGACAGCGTTGATTTCCTTGAGAAATGCATCCATATCCGTTGGCGGCTTATTGCAAATAACGTAGGCGTAAATTCCTTGTCCCTTGATGTCGTGTGGATAACCGACCACGGCCGTTTCTACCACGTTTTCGTGCTCATCAATCGCTGCTTCAATTTCAGCAGTTCCAAATCGATGACCAGAAACGTTAATTACATCATCAACACGCCCTGTAATTCGGTAGTATCCATCTTTATCTCTTCGGCAGCCATCTCCCGTAAAATACTTGCCAGGATAGGTTGAGAAGTATACTTGTTTGCAGCGCTCATGGTCTCCGTAAGTCGTACGCAACATGCTAGGCCAAGGGAATTTCATGCATAGATTTCCCTGCACATCGTTACCTTCAATTTCATTGCCATCTGCATCAACCAAACATGGTTGAATTCCTGGTAACGGAAGGGTCGCATAGCTTGGTTTTAAAGGGGTAATTCCTGCCAATGGGGAGATCATAATACCGCCCGTTTCTGTCTGCCACCATGTATCTACGATTGGGCATTTCCCTTTGCCAATGTTTTCATCATACCAGTGCCAAGCTTCTTCATTTATTGGTTCTCCTACGGAACCAAGTACGCGTAAACTATCTAGTTTGTACGGTTTCACGTAATCCAATCCGTAAGCCTCTAAAGCTCGGATCGCGGTTGGAGCAGTATAGAATAAATTGATTTGATGCTTGTCGCAAACATCCCAGAAACGACCTGCGTCTGGGTAAGTTGGAACACCTTCGAACATCACGGTAGTTGCACCAGCTAAAAGCGGCCCGTAAACGATATACGTATGTCCGGTTATCCAACCGATATCGGCAGTACACCAATACACATCTCCTTCTTGGTACTGAAACACATTTCTAAAGCTATACTCCGCATAAACCATGTAACCTCCGCATGAGTGTACAACCCCTTTTGGCTTACCCGTAGATCCTGAAGTGTAAAGCACGAAAAGCATGTCTTCGCTATCCATTTCTTCGGCTGGGCAATCATCATTTACGTGCTTCAGCTCATCATCCAGCCAGACGTCTCGTCCATCTTTCATGTTTACCGAAGCGCCAGTTCTTTTCTGAACAATGCACTTCTTAATTGATGGGCAGGTTTCTAGCGCCTTGTCTACAATTCCTTTTAAATCGATGGTTTTGGCTCCTCGATATGCGCCATCGCCCGTAACCACAATATTGCAGGTTGCATCATTAATTCTGTCTTCGAGAGAACGTGCCGAAAAACCAGCAAATACTACAGAGTGAATTGCTCCAATTCTTGCACAAGCCAAAGTGGCAATTGCCAACTCAGGCGTCATTGGCATGTAAAGACAGATTCTATCACCTTTTTTGGCTCCGTTGCGTTTCAGCACATTTGCGAAAGCACAAACTCTGCTGTGCAGCTGTTTGTAGGTGATTTTCTCGGCTTTCTCGTTCGGATCATTTGGCTCAAACAAGATGGCAACCTGATCTCCGCGCGTTTCTAAATGACGGTCGAGGCAATTCTCTGTGATATTCAGCTTTCCACCTTGAAACCACTTTATTGAAGGTGTGTCAAATTCCCATTCGAGGGTTTTGTCCCACTTCTTTTTCCAGTTGAAGGTTTCAGCTTTTTCATTCCAAAAACCCTCTGGGTCTTTTATAGCTCTTGCGGATTGCTGATGGTACTCTTCAAGCGAATTTATCTTCTCAATCATAAGTCTCTTTTTGTGCGAATATCAAATATAGAAAATGCCCCGACCTATGAAGGACGAGGCATTCGTAAAACCAATTATTGATTGTATCTATTCGTAAATATCGTACTCCCAAACTAGGGAAACGAAATAGTTGGTGTCTTCTACATAGCAATCGCCTCCGTTGCATAATGCGTCATCATCAAATCGCAAACCAACTCCGACCAAGTCACCCTCGTTGAAGATCCAGTTAGTTGGCACCGTCATAGAACCAGATTCGTTTTGGTTAAGATTAAAAGCGGTAGTAGATGTGGAAATCACACCGTTGATATCAATAGAAATACGACATTTTAATTCCTCTCCGCCATTGCTATCATCTCCGACACGTACTACGATTTTGAGAAGTCGACCATTGAATGGTGCGGCCCAACGATCTCTATAATCGTTTCCTGGCGAACCGATTCCCGTTGGGTTATCGTCTGCACCATCTCCATTTGCTGGCACCCAAAGTATCCCGTTTCCGTTTTGGAACGCTTGGTTGTTGAACGAATGAATACTCCAATGCC
>CALCGD010000045.1 GCA_937900875.1 uncultured Flavobacteriales bacterium | reverse complement strand
TTCAAATATCGGGAGATAATCTCTTTCAACTGGAGGCATTTCCTAATCCAGCTACAGAAAAATTAACGGTTCAAGTTTCTTCAAGTTATCGCACAAAAGGAAGCGTAGAGTTTATTGACCCAACTGGTAAAGTGGTGAGCAGTCAAGCACTCGATTTACAAAAAGACAGTACCAAAACCATTGAATTTGATTGCAATGGATTGGCTGCCGGCAGCTATCTCATTCGGTTTAACAATCAGGCTTTTTCTAGAACGAAACAGGTAGTCTTAACACGTTAACCCTACTTTTAGTGGCTTAAGAATCGCCTTTTGAAAGTCCGCCTTACTTCGTCTGCCATTCTACTAATGACTTTGTTTTCTGCCTGCAACCAGACAGATGAATTGAATTGCTCAGAACTCAACCCATCTGCACAGTTTAACGTGAACACAACTGAGTTCACCGCATTACAAGAAATAGCTTGGCTAAGTACAGGAGCGCAAAACTCTTTGCTATTCATGCAACAACAACCCAATGGCGACCAGCACGTGGTGAACGTCATCTTTGTAGGTGATACCGTTGGCACCTACCCTTTGCTAGGCATAAATGCAATTCATCGCGCTTCTTATTTCGCTCCTGGAATAAACGGTACGACCTTTCCAGATACAGTTCTTCCTGGGACACTTGTTATCACCAATTTTGAAGAAGAACCAACTTGTTTATCAGGAAACTTTACGTTTAGAATAGACACACTCGAAGTGTCTGGAGAATTCGAGCATTTAAGGGTTGATTAACCCAAACTCTTTGGCTATCCAATAGGTGGAATGAAAACCAATGTCTACTGAGAAAAGCCCATCACTTCCTCCTTGGTGCTTTTCTTTACCAACCTCCAAAGCAAGCACATGGCTTAGACCTTTAAACTCGTAGAGAACTACATTTTCAACTCCATCAGTATCAATCCACGAACTACGCTTTACCTTCGGATTATCCTGAAATGCCTCATTAATTAGCGTAGGTACACGCTCAATTTCATGCAAACCTGTCCATTGCTCCATTATTTCGAGCGCATTCTTCGGATTTACTACAATGTCGTCTGTGCCTTGTAAAATGACCATCTTAGGGTATTCACCTCTATACCCCTCGTTAGCCAATCGAACCCGTCTAGCCCACTCCCACGACTGTCTATCCACCCAACCAAACATACTTCCAACACCCGAAATAATATTTCCGGAACCGAAAGGACCGCCAGCATAAGAAGCTACGCCAGAATAATCTCCTGGATATAAAGCAGCAGCGGTTACAGCCATCGCAGCACCAGCCGAAACACCAGTAATGGAAACACGGTTTTCATCTACCGAATAATTCTGCTTCACATAATCAACCGCTTGATGAATTGAAGCCACCTCCCCTTTACCTAGTTCGGTGTCTTTGCCATAAAACCAATTGAAGCAACGATTAGCATTGTTCGTCCCTTTTTGTTCAGGATAAGCCACGATAAATCCGTTCTCATCTGCCAGTTTATTCCAACCGCTAAGGCGCATCATTCCATGGGCATCTTGCGCACATCCGTGTAAAACAACCACCAAGGGAACATTACCCGCTGGGAGATTCTCAGGAACATATACGAACAAGCCCAACTTACCCTGGTTCTTCCCAAACTTTTCTACCTCGGGCATATCTTGAGCCACAGCACCGAGTGAGAAAAGAAATATGAAAAGGAAAAAAGGGTGACGAATCATCTGGTTGTATATTCAACGCCAAAGCTGATAAAAGTATTATGACTGCTATAACTAGAGGATTAAATATTGGAAAACAATTGAATGATTTTCTTCGAGAGAAGAAGTTAGTCCCCCACGGAAAGGCCATTCTTGGTAGCCCAAGATTACAGGGCTGGTTATGTGGTTTTATGCAGGAGTATTGCGATTTATTGAAACTAAACGAAGCTGAAACTCATGGTTTTAGAAGCGGCCTGTGCGTTACCATGTTTGATGGAACGCTCATAGGGCAGCAAATGGGTTTAGATGTGTTAATAGACATGCAACGAATTCTTCGTGAAGGACCGACCGCTGGATACAATGAACTCTTCTTTCAGTTTATGAAAAACGGTGTATCCGAAGCCAAGGAGCATATCAACAATGATGCGCATCCTCTTACAATATTCACGCTGATTTGAGCAGAATATTCCTCATATGTCTAGGTCTCCTGTGTTGGTTCTCAGAATCCGCTCACTCCCAGACTC
>CALCGD010000044.1 GCA_937900875.1 uncultured Flavobacteriales bacterium | reverse complement strand
GGGTCTTTCATCACTTTTGGATGATTAATCATTACGCCCATCAGCACCTCTCGGGCTTGTTTAATGTTTGAATCATAGGAAATTCCCATTTCTAAATCAACTCTCATTTTACCCAGCTTAGAATTATTGGTGATGTCTCCGTTAGAAAGAATTCCGTTAGGAATAATTACTGTTCGCGTATCTGGAGTAGTGATAATGGTTACGAAAATTTGAATTTCTTGTACCCAGCCAACATGGCCCTGTGCTTGAATTAAATCTCCAACCTTGTAAGGCTTGAAAATGAGGATAAGAACTCCACCAGCAAAGTTTGCCAAGGTTCCTTGTAGAGCAAAGCCAACTGCCAAACCAGCAGCACCAATAACAGCAACAAAAGAAGTGGTTTCAATTCCCACCATCCCAGCAACACTAATCAAAAGCATAGCTTTCAAGCCAATTCCAATAAGGCTTTTAAGGAAAGGCTGAAGACTTACGTCAAGCGCTCTTTTCTCCATTATTTTGCCAATCATATTTACCATTCGGTTGATGATCCAAAGACCTACAACAAGTACAACAATGGCTAGAATTACCTTAGGTGCATATTGCATTACTAGTGCAACTGCATCATCTGTATACGCTTGAAAATCCATATTTATTTAGGGTTTAGTTTTTGTGAACATGTACATCCATTTGAGGAAAAGGAATGTTCAATCCGTGTTTTTCAAATTCTTTATAAACTCGTTCGTTAAGGTCGAAGAAAACCCCCCAATAATCTGCGGCTTCAACCCATGCCCTCACCGTGAAATTAACAGAACTATCTGCTAATGCCGAGATAGCTACAAAGGGTGCTGGGTCTTCGAGAATCCGCTTGTCTTCATTCATCATAGCTAAGAGAACTTCTTTTGCTTTATCGGAATCATCTCCATAACCAATGCCAACTGTCCAATCAACTCGTCTGCGAGCTTCTGTAGAGTAGTTTATTAAACTACTGGTAGACAATCCGGTTCTGTCGCATTAACTTAGTACAAGAGGTATTGGTTTAGTTTTGATTAAAAC
>CALCGD010000043.1 GCA_937900875.1 uncultured Flavobacteriales bacterium | reverse complement strand
GTAATTGGATGAGACATATCACCAGGAGCGTACTTAAAGAAGTTGAATTCACCGGTAATTGCAAAGTCATAAATCCAAGACTCGAAATTCAAATTACGCTCCAGCTGGGAAGCTACTTTTGACTTAGAGTCGTACCCTTTGAGGTAGCCTAGGGTAAATGCGCCTCTTACCGAAAAGCGTTCATTGAAATTATACTTATAGAAAATACCCCCTGCCGGCATTACTTGTTTAAAGGGCGTTTCTGGGTTTAAATCTCCCATGTAATAAGACACTCCTCCCATTAAACCGAACTCAGAAAACTGAGCTTCAGCCGTGGAAATTCCAACAAATAATACTAGAATAAAAGCAGCAATTCTTTTCATGCTCAACTAAGCGTTAGCATACTAGAACTTCGGAAGTCCCTTTCTTGTTGTACGAATCTTTCGTTGATAGGTAATCATTAAGAACATGTACGAATCAAGGTCTGATGGATCCCCTCTCTGCTGCCCCGGACAGGCCGAGCAGGCTCCCGGAAACGAATCAATTCCCTCTGGTACAGGGGCTAAAGATGGGTCGGCAAAATACTGCGCAATACTATTAGTGGCTAACTCATGATCAGGCTTCAAAGTCGTTATTGCATTGGGCCTCCATTGGCTGTATGCGTAAGACGTACTTACGTCATCCATATAATCTGTAAAAGTTTTTCTCAGACCATATTCTAGACCAATACTGCTTTTCTTATCCAATGAATACTTCATGCCTACTCCAAATGGAATAGTGAATTGCCAATTAGAATACTCGTTTCTGGAAGGCACGAAACCTTGCCCTTCAGTATGTAGCTTCTTAAGAGAATGCCATTTACCATCAAACTTGGCCATTGGATTCATATACAAAAGTGCAACACCAGCAAATCCATAAACAAATACTCTACTCCCTTTTCTTCCTCTACCCCTAACCCGCCTAATCTTATATCTACTTCCAGTTGACTCTCTCATCCAAGAGACCTCAATCTGAGTTGCCCACTCCACAACGGGAGATCTAAAGTGTAAGTTTCTATTGTTTCTAAAAGGCTCTTGCGTATATCGGTCATCTCCAGAGACCTCCCCGAAGCTAAAACCAGTTTTAACGAAAACGTATTGAGAAATGGCATACCTGAATCCGATATTGGCAATATACCGAGTAGATGCCGCGTCCATATCAAAAAACCAATCAGATCCAATCTGGTTACGACCACCCACGTCTCCAAGAAACTGAGTTGCGCCTATGCCAGTTACCCATTCATATCGTTGTCTCTTCCAACGCTGTGCGTTTGCAAGCGATGGCAGTATGACAATCAAACAAAGTATAATTCCTTTTATACGCATGGTTCAAGATACCAATCTAGCTGGTAGAAGGTTGCAAATATAGCCAATTTAATAATGACGTTGTAGTTAGTAAGCGCTTGATCAGTTACGTCTGTCTATGCCCCACATTAATTTTTCACGCAAAGTGTCGAAATAATCATTTGTTCCAAAGCGAACCAAACCTACCTCAAAATCGGCTTTAGCAACGATAATCTCAACATCAGAATTTACGATCTGAGATTGTGAATCAAGCGATATCATGAATTGTGGGTCGTTCTTTTCAATAATCAGCCGAACTTTTCGATTGTCGGAAATGACTAAAGGTCTCACGTTCAAATTATGAGGCGCAATTGGCGTTATTATAATATTGTTTGTTCCAGTAGCTATAATAGGCCCACCGGCACTCAGTGAATACCCTGTTGAACCGGTAGGAGTGGCAATTATTAGTCCATCCGCCCAATACGTATTAAGAAACAAATCGTCTAGATAGGCGTGAACTACCAACATTGATGAAGTAGTACTCTTGTGTACGCTAACCTCATTTAAGGCGTAGTTTTCAGCACCAAACAAATCGTTAGAGGTTTCAGCTTTTACTAACGTTCTCTTATCAACTTCAAATTGGCCCGAAGCCAGTTTTTGCAACGCCTGCTCAAGTTCTTCAAACGGAGTACTTGACAAAAAGCCAAGCCTTCCTGTATTCACTCCAAAAATGGGAACGCCCGACCGACCGACTTTTCGAACTGAATCTAAGATAGTGCCATCTCCGCCTACACTTACAAGCACATCATATTCTCCCTCGCTTAATTGCTCAGATGCTAAAGCATTTTGAGAGAAAATTCCATCTAATGCCAAAAGGCTTTTTGAATAGAACACTTCCTCAAAACGTTGCTGCAAACTATTAAGAACACTCACCATTCGAGGCCTGTCGGTCTCAAATCTTAATCTCCCGTGTACCGCTACTTTCATTGCTTATATGTGCTTAGTAAAATGTACAAAAAAACCGTGTTCAAGTGTCTTATTTACGGAGTATTCCGCTCTCCAAGAAATGTCATAAAAGGTTACCAAATCTAACCCGACTCCACCTCCAAGAAGCATACTACCAGCTAACGGATTAAGCTGATTATACTGGTTGTCATGCACGTATCCCATATCGAAATTAGCGTTAATGTAAATGGCTAACGGCAGGGTATTAAACTTATCAGATTTCAAGAACTTTAACTTCACTTTTCGCATTGGCAAAATGGCGAATTTCA
>CALCGD010000042.1 GCA_937900875.1 uncultured Flavobacteriales bacterium | reverse complement strand
ATGCAGGAATTTGAGAAGTACCTGAAGAAATTCCCGAACGGCTATTTCGCATTGGATGCGCACTATTTCAAGGCTGAAATTGCCCTCGACCTAAAGAAATACGACCAAGCGCTGACCGATTTCAATCAGGTGTTGGAATACGCCAAAACCAGTTACACCGAACGTGCGTTGGTGGCTGCTGCGCAGATACACATGTACCAGAAGGAGTTCGGTCAGGCGCAGTTGAAATACGCGATGCTGGAGGAGATTGCCGAGCGTTCTGAGAACAAACTGGAAGCTAGAATTGGTTTGATGCGAACGTATTTCAGAACAGAAGCTTTTGAATTGGCGGATGATTACACACAGAAGATTTTGCGTTCAGACAGAGTAGAGAAGTCGCTAAAAGATGAAGCTAATCTCATATCTGCCAAGTGTGCTTTGGGAATGGACAATCTGGATATTGCGTTAGCAAAGTTCCAGCAGACTGCAAACCAAGCGCAGAATGTGGTTGGCGCAGAAGCCAAGTACAGCATTGCACTCATACATCATCAACGAAGTGATTTTGAGAAATCGCAAGAAACCATTTTCGAGATGGTAAATCAGTTTGCCAACTATGAGAATTGGGTAGGAAAGTCCTTCCTGCTATTGGCTAAGAATTATGTGGAGCAAGACGACCTGTTTCAGGCCAAGCTTACGCTTCAAAATGTAGTCGATAATTACAAAGATGAAATCCAAAAACAAGCTCAATCGGAGCTGAAGAAGATTGAAAAGTTCGAGGCATTTAGTAAAGCAGAATAGACCCCCTGACCCCCAAAGGGGGAATTGAAAAATGAAAAAATTAACCGCAGAGAGCGCAAAGAAAAGCCGCAAAGGACACGGAGAAAACCTTTGCTCCTTTGCGGTAAAACCCTAACCAGAAAATGAAAAGACTAACCATAAAGTTCACAGAGAAAAAGCACAGAGCACACAGAGAAAACCTTCGCGAACTCTGCGAAATCTCCGCGCCTTTGCGGTAAAACCATAAAACCAAACCCATGAAAATCCTCAAATTGAGTTTGCTATTGACGTTGGCCACGAGTGTTGTGCTGGCGCAGAATGAAGGAGAAAAGCTACCTGACAGTCTGAAATTTACGGTACGAAAAGACTATCGTCCGGATACGCGAGATGCGAAGAAACATGCCGTTCAACCAGAGTTGGAAAAGGACACCGTTCTGCTTCCTGAAATGCAGTATGAAGTGCTTCCAAAGCAACCCGAAATTGCCAATGAAATGGAACCGATGAAGGCCGTTCGATTGGGCAAAGAGCCATTGTCGAAACTCTACAACGGCTACTTGAAAGTCGGCTTTGGTAACTACACTATGCCGTATGCAGAAGCTTCGTTTTCGAGCCTTCGACATAAGAAATACCAAGCAGGTGGATTTGCCAGATACCATGCTTCGTTTGCTGAGTTGGAAGGAAAACCGTTTGGGTTTACTGATGCGGGCGTTTCTGTATTTGGGAAGTATCTGATGAAGCATCATGTGCTTTCGGCAGATGTAGAATACGACCTCGACCAGAACTATTACTACGGATACGATGCATCTGAAATGCAACTACCGAAGGATAGCATCAATCAGGTTTTTCATCATGTGAAAGGAACTGTTTCACTTAGAACGCAACAAGGCAAGAAGCCGAAGATTTTCGACTTCGCAGAACTGTATTACAGTCACACGCTGGATAGATTTCAGAACCAAGAAGGACGCGCTTCTTTGAATGGTGGAGTTGTTATTCCAGTTCGAAAACATACCGTCCAAGTGCGTTCAACTATGGATGTATTTCATAATCAATCGCCCGTTTCTGGCATAAATGACAATATCCTATTTGGACTGGAAGCTGAGTTCAAATTACGCAAGGAAAGGTGGGGAATTGATGCTGGTTTCGGGCTGTTTGTGGACGGACGAAAAGACTACGTGAAGCCCATTCTCACGCCTATTCTTCGCATGCATTATTTCTTGGCGCAAGACATGGTTCGGTTCTATGTAAACGCAACAGGTGGTGTTGAAAGGAATGGATTGAGAAGCATCTCAGAAATCAATCCATACGCACATACTGATTTATTGAGAACCAACACCTACGAGCGACTGAATGTAGAAGGTGGTTTCAAAGGCAACATTTTCCGAATAGTTGGCTTCGATTTGTCGGTTGCTGAGATTATCAATCAGAACCAAGTCTTCTTTGTGAATGATACTTCTGATGGAGCGGGGTTGAAGTTCACTCCTGAATTTCATGATACGCGTATCACACGCTTCAAAGGTTCTTTGAGCTACTCAATGAGTGAGAAGCTATTTGTACAAGCTACAGCTCAATATCGACTATTTCATTTTGCAAATGATACCATGCAACCTTGGCACGAAGCGCCTTTTACTTTCGTTTTCTCAGGAAATTACAATCTGAATGACAAGTTCATCTTCAAAGCTTCTATTACGGCCGCAGGAAATCGGGTGGCCCAAGGGTTCGTGACTGATGACGAAGGAACAACTCACATGGAGCCAATCAAACTTGCTGGTTATGCAGACATCAGTCTTGGGGCAGAATACCGCTACAAAAGATGGATTGGCGCTTTCGTGGACTTGCGGAACATTGCCGCTATGCGTTATGAAATTTGGAACCAATATCCGGTGCAGCGTTTCAGCTTTATTGCTGGGTTGAACTTCACCTTCTGAAGGAAGGAAGGGCGTATCGCAATACGCCCCTACAAATTAAAAAGGGCGTCACGACTAAGTCGGACGCCCTTTTCTCTCATAAACCAAAAGCTACTTATCCAGCAACTTTCAATGCGATTTCAAGAGCGATGTCATTTGAAAGCACCATTTCCTTCATTGGATGTGAGAAAGACACATCGTACTTCGTTCTATCGAAAGTCAGTGTTCCGCTTAGTGTTCCATCAGCAACTGTGATGTTCTCAACAGTTTCTTCATTCGTAATTCCTCTAACAGTAAGATTTCCTTTTGCAGAAGAACCATCTTCAGCAACCTCGGTAATCTCGAAAGTTGCTGTAGGGTGGTTAGCAACATCAAAGAAATCAGGTGAAGAAAGGTGTCCAACCAAATCTGCAGCAGTATGTCCTTCTTCTTCCGTATAGTTTACATCTGTAGGTGTTATTCCGCTCAAATCAACAGTAAAGCTTCCACCAGCTACTTTATCTCCAGCCATCGAAACGTTGGCTTCTTTCACAGCAACAGTTCCGTTGTGAGAATACATTCCCATCATTTCGCCTGTCCAGTTAACGGTACTTGCAGCAGCATCAATAGCGGCTTCTGTTGTTTCTACTGCAACTTCTTCAGTAGCTTCTCCTTCATGCGGATGGTCATGTGATCCTCCACAGCTTGCAAGAAAAAGACTTCCAGAAGCGGCAATTGTCAGTAATAAGTTGGTTGTTTTCATAATAATTGTTGGTTAAAATATTTTGTTAATCAATGTTCAAACATCAAAGCTAGTTTATTGTTCGTCTTAACTAAGAAAAAGACAAAAAAAGGCAACCACAGGGCTGCCTTTTTCAAAACTGAGTTCATTATGACTATTCAATAAGCACTTTCAAGTTGTGTGAATGAGCCTCTGTTGACACTCTCAAGAAGTAAACTCCTTGAGTCAGCCCAGAAACATTAAAGGTTTGCCTCAGATTTTGAAGGTTGGTTTCAATTGGTTTTGCCACCAATTGTCCAAGAACATCTAGTAGTTCAATTCGTCCATTCATGATTTCAGAAATGTCAACTTCAACTGTAAACTGACCATTAGATGGATTTGGATAAATCCGAATGTCATCTGCTCCGAAAGCTTCTTCAATTCCGGTGCAAAGGTCAACTGTAAAATGAACGGTGTCTGCGCCTAAACAATCAACGTATTCTCCGAATTCGTACCATACAGAATGTGTTCCTAACCCCGCTGCGCTTGGATTGAAAGTCGTTCCGCTTACACCGGGCCCGTAAAACCACCCACCAGAAGGACTGGCAGATAATGTAATGAGACCTGAGTTATCGCATACCGATTGGTCGGCCATTTCCACAGTTACTGCAGGAATGTCATACACAACTATTGTTGCCTGGTCTGTATCAGTGCAACCATTTGACCCAGTAACCGTGACAGTGTAAATTGTGGTCGTTCCTGGCTCAACGTTCAATTCGGCACTTGTGCCTCCAACATCCCAAGAATAAGTTCCACCACCAGAAGCAATCAACTGTCCGCTTTCACTTTTACAGATTGTGTCGTTTAATCCTGCTTCCGCAGTAACAGGGGTAAGAATATCAATCGTTATAGTTTCGGTTGACGAACATCCTACAGTGCTTAAGTCCGTTACGGTTACAGTGTAAGTGCCGTTTCCAACATTATTTTCGGTTTGTCCGGTCCCAAGTCCTGTCCAAGCGTATCCGTAATTCCCAGAGCCGCTAGAAGCCACAGCGGTTAAATCAGCAGTTCCTCCCTGAATACAGTCTTCTTGCGAAGATTGAATGGCAACATCCAAATTACATGGGGCAGAACACGCACCTAAAGTCACTGAAACATCATCTATATAGTAGTAGCTGTACGGGTTAAAAGCGTTTGCATTTGAGCACGAATAAGTTGTGTTGGCATCGTTCTTAAAGTTTCCGATAGTGATGAATTGCTCACCTCCAGTGGCGGTGTATGCCCAACTCAATTCCGTCCAACCACTAACGTTGTCTAAATCTGGCCCCGTATATTCTAATTGTGGACTTACCTGTAGAACCGAGTTGTTTACCGAAGTACAGTTTACGTTCACCAACGAGTTGGAAAAATAAACCCCTATATCGTTGGTCGACCATTTTACATTGTCTGCCAAACTCACGAAAAAGGAGACGCAATATGTTTGGCCTGCTTGCATGGGAGCAGAAAGCTCTCCTTCAACATATTCGCGCCAGCTGCTGCCAAAAAGAGAAGTACAACCGGTTAATGCAAATCCTTCGAAAAGGATAATTCCTGCGTAGCTATTTCCTGTGTGAGCAGCTTCGTTTCCCATAATATTTGCAGGAACTCCAACACCAAAGGCACCAAAAGGACTACAGGTGCTGAACAAGTCAGATGTAGAGCAGGTATCTCCAATAATGTTGTTGAATGGATGATGCCAATTGTTAGCATTTTCCAAAGCGCTTGGGCCAAGCGGGCAACTAGACTGAATCTCGAAACTTGGGTTTATAACAAGGTTTTGGGCAAAACAGTAATTGCTCGCAATTACTGCAAACAGGAGTAAGTAGAGTGATTTCATTCGTTCTAATAGGGGTTAAGAAGAACTGAAATTAACGAATTACACCATTAGAAAACCCAATTCTAACAGTGTTCTATTGAATTGCTCCTAACGCAACCTTGGCTTCTGGGTCTATAGATACATCGGCTACCCAGTCTGCAGTTTCTACAGGCGGAGGAAGAACAATAGAACTACCGTCATAATTAACTCGTTTGGCCGGGTAGATGCATGATTTCCAGAGGTAGGTAACTAGTGATTTTTGGTCTAAACTTGGATGAACAAATGGCTTCAACAAGCGCTCATGGTACTCAGGATAGAGACTCCAATGTACGCCCATGTACATATGATGGATGCCATGATAACCGTTATTAAAGGTCAAAAAATTGAAAGTCCAACCTGTGAATGACCTTGAATGATTGACGGGATGATTTTCATCGCAACCATCATGCTGCCAGTAGTTTGCACCGAAAATCCCCCAAAGAGCGTAAATGTTAGGAATGATGACCAATAAGAGCGCTCGTTGCCAGTCAAGAACCAATAATCCGACCTTTAGAATGAATAGGAGAACGCTCTCCATTTTATACTGCGAAGACCAGACAGGCCTGACATCTTTCATTCGCTTGACGAAATTCTTTTCTGAACGCATGATATCCGGAAGGACCAGAAAAAGGAAGAAAAATTGATTCAGAAAATTCCACTTGAAGCGAGCGCGGGTTGTGCGCGTTGCGTCTTTGGGGGTTTGAATGTGTTTGTGGTGACTCAGATTATGACCTGGAACAAAGCCGCTAACTGGATTCCCGTGAATAGCAGATAGATAGAATTGGAGAGCCCTATTCCAAGACATTTTGCGAAAAATTGGCACATGAATCGTGTTGTGAACGATGGTCACTATTACAAATTGATAGACACAGTTTGCCGCAACGAATCCTAGTTTGCCCAGCCAACCAGCGTGAGGGAAGTAATACCAACTCAAGGGCAGAAAAAGAGCATATGCACCTATAGTTGCTAGGGTGCTGTAGTCTGCTTTATATCGGATGAGACTTGCTTGGCTCATGGGGTAAAATTACCAAAGACTAAACGAATGGAAGGTTCCCTTACTACTTAGTATCTAACATTTTCAAAAGTACCGTCACTTATTGTTCCGCCTTGGTTTCCTGTGGCTGCATAGGAGAACCTACCACTGATTATTTTTCTCAATTCATCGTGCGCTGTTATGTATACCGACCCTGTGTCTCCAAACTGCATGTAGTAGTGGATGTTTGCAGAATTATTATTTACCTGAGCTCCGGTCATAGGTAAAAAAGTATTGGTTTGTAGGTTGACAAATTCAAACTCCAATGAACTCCCGCCACTGCCATTACTAATTACATCCAAACCATTCCCATCAGGTGTTCCCCAAACCGTGTTCGCGTAGTATGGAATTCCGGTCACGGTGGCAAATAAGGTAGCATTAGAATCACATGGGTCACAATCCCCGCCACAGTCTATTTCAGTCTCGATTCCATCAAGTTCTTCATTGGAGCACAAATCTGCATTACAGCCCATAAACATCAAGGCGCAAAGCGAAAATACAAGGAGATTTTTCATCTTTTAATTTAAAGGAGGACACTCATTCTAGGTAGCAACGCTAGTTGCAACATTTGTAACAATATTAACGCGAAATCATTGACAATGGTCACTTTCCGATACAAAATTTGCTAAAAATATTCCCTAGAAGATCATCGGTCGTAATCTCTCCGGTGATTTCGCCAAGGTGAAATAAAGCTCTTCGAATATCGATGGCAACAAGGTCGCTTGGCATTTGCTTTTCGAATCCTGTCAGCACTTCTTTTAAAGAGTTCTTTGCACCGTTTAGGGCTTCAATATGACGGGTGTTGGTAACGATGGTTTGATCCTCTTCTAAAGCAGAAAGGTTGACAAATTCGGTAAGTTTTTCCTTCAACTCGTCAATTCCGGTTTTCTCTTTGGCTGATATGGAAACAGCATTGAAATCGGCAAACTTAGTAGCAACGCTTTCAGTGGTTTTGTCTGTTTTATTTGCCACAAGAATCAAACGATCTTCTAAATCCGACTTCCGAGATTTGAGTTCCGAAATTTCCTTTTTGAGTCTTTCTGAAGTGTAAGTTGCAGCATCGAACAGAAACATCACAACATCTGCTTGTTCCGCTTTTTGCATCGTGCGTTCAATGCCTAGATTTTCAATTGTGTCCGTGGTTTCTCTGATGCCAGCAGTATCTACAAATCGATACTTAATTCCTTCAATTACCAGTTCATCTTCCACTGTATCGCGAGTGGTGCCTGCTATATCCGAAACAATAGCACGGTCTTCATTTAGAAAAGCATTTAATAAAGTTGATTTTCCAGCATTAGGTTCGCCAATTATGGCAACTTGAACCCCTTCTTTAATCACGTTCCCGAGTTCAAAAGAACCGATGAGTCGATTAATGGTGGTTAGAATCCGATTAATCAGCGTGATTAATTGACTGCGGTCTGCAAACTCCACATCTTCCTCCGAAAAGTCGAGTTCGAGTTCAATCAACGATGCAAAATGCACTAATTCTTCACGAAGCACTTTTAGTTCAGCGCTAAATCCTCCACGCATTTGGTGCATTGCAACTTTGTGAGCTGCTTCTGAAGAAGAAGCAATTAAATCGGCAACGGCTTCTGCTTGGGAAAGATCCATCTTTCGATTCATAAAAGCGCGCATGGTATATTCTCCTGGCTTAGCCATTCGGCAACCATTTTTGCTCAGCAGATTCAGAATTCTTTT
>CALCGD010000041.1 GCA_937900875.1 uncultured Flavobacteriales bacterium | reverse complement strand
AATGCAATTTGCGATGGTTCGGTTGAAGGAACCGCAACTGGAGGAACTGCTCCATTTACTTATTCGTGGTCAGGTGGTCTCGGAGCTGGACAGAACCACATTGGCAATGTTTGCGCTGGTTCGTACACCTTAACTGTCACGGATGCAAACGGGTGTACTGCATCAAGCACCACAACCGTTTCTGAGCCTACTTTGCTAACTGCTTCATCTTCTAATTCTCCGGCATCTTGTAATGCCGTTTGCGATGGTTCGGTTGAAGGAAATGCAAATGGTGGAACTCCACCTTATTCCTACGCTTGGTCAGGTGGACTGGCAGTTGGACAAAACCACACTGGAATTGTGTGTGCAGGAACGTACACCGTTACTGTAACAGATGCAAATGGTTGCACCGCTACTAGCACAACGACTGTTTTGGAACCAACCACCCTTGTTGCCACATGTTCGGCAACAGACGCTGTCTGCAATGGAGATGCAAACGGAACGGTGAGTGTTACCGTTTCTGGTGGAACTCAAGCATACTCTTATTCCTGGAGCAATGGCTCAACAAACTCATCTCAAACCGGACTTACGGCAGGTACTTACAGCGTTACGATTACGGATGAGAATGGATGCGTGGCCAATTGTAATGCTACTATTTCTCAACCTAATGCTCTAACCGCGGTAGTGATTGTTCAAGATGAAACGCTGGTTAATGGTTGTAATGGACTCGCTACAGCAAACCCCACTGGAGGAACTCCTCCCTATACATATGACTGGAGTGATGGCCAAACTACTCAAACCGCCATCGACCTTTGTGCCGGAACGTATACGGTTGTTATCAGTGATGCTCATGGTTGTGAATACACCACAAGCAATATCGTAAACCCACCTTCTTGCGATTTAGATGTTGATGTAACTGGCACTGATGTAAGCTGCAACAATGGTTCTGACGGAACCGCAACCGCAACACCTATCACTATTCAGAATTACACACCTTTCACGTACTTGTGGAATACTGGCGCTACTACTCAAACAATTTCTGGCGTTAGCGCTGGACCTTATTCTGTCGTTGTTACGGACTCAATCGGTTGCGAGGCATCTGGTACCGTAGTGGTTTCTGAACCAACTGCACTTAGCGTTTCCACTGTTGTAATTGATGAACAAACATTCGAAGGATGTGATGGTTCTGCTACGGCTAATCCAACTGGCGGGACACCTCCATATTCGTATGATTGGAGTGATGGACAAGGCACCCAAACTGCCTCAGACCTTTGCCCTGGAACATATACCGTGACAGTTACGGATGCCAATGGATGCGAGGAAACCATTACCATAACGGTAAACCCTCTCCTCTGCACTGGATTCTCCGTTGCAATTAACCCAGAGAGACTGAGCTGTTTTGAAGCGGGTGACGGCTCCGCAACCGCTGTGGTAACTGGTGGAACTGCTCCATTCACTTACTCTTGGAGCAACGGTGGTACTTCCAATTCTATTTCAGGATTGAGCGCAGGAACTTACACCGTAACTGTTGTAGACGCTGTAAACTGCTCTCAGACTGTCAGTGGAAACGTAACTCAGCCAGCGCTTCTTGAAGCTGCAACAGCAGTAGATAATGTTTCTTGCCATGCTGCAGCAAATGGGGTTGTTGAACTCACGGTTACAGGTGGCACCACGCCTTACATTTTTGATTGGGACAATGGTGCTACTACCGAAGACTTGAATAACGTTGGGCCAGGTTTTTACAATGTGCTTGTTACCGATGAGAATGGTTGTACAACTACGGCTTCTGCTGTTGTTACAGAACCAGACACGCTTCAAGCATCAAGCGTAGATGTAAATCCTACCTGCTTTGAAGGCAATGACGGCTCTATAGACCTAACGGTTTCAGGAGGGTTAGGTCCATACTTGGCATCATGGAGCAATGGAGATAACACGGCTGACATTTCTGGCCTTTCTGCTGGAACCTATACAGCAACAATCGTTGACCAGAACGGATGTATTTATACTTATTCTACCACGCTTTCAGATCCGAACTTGGTTATTCCAACAGTTACCGCTAATGGTCCAACGGTTTTTTGCGAGGGAGATTCGGTGACCCTTACTTCTAGTGAAGCAGCTAGTTACGAATGGACGCCTGGTGGAGAGACTACTCAATCGATTATTGTTTTTATTGAAGGAAATTACACCGTATATGTGGTAAGCGAAGATGGTTGCGAAGGAACATCTGCACCTACAAACGTGTCTATTTTTGATGTAGACTCTGCTACCATTACACCTGACGGTCCAACCGAATTTTGTGACGGTGGAGAAGTCATTCTGACTGCATCTTCAGGTTCATCTTATTCGTGGTTACCTAACGGAGAAACAACTCAATCTATCACTGTTGCTACAAGTGGAAATTACTCCGTCACGGTTGTTGACGAAAATGGCTGCGAATCGTCTTCTGACCAAATAGACGTGATTGTGAACCCAGAACCAGAACCAACAGTAACTGCAGATGGTCCTTTAGAATTTTGTGAAAATGGTTCGGTAACGCTTACTTCCAGCCCTGGAGAAACTTATTCTTGGGTGCCAAATGGAGAAACAACTCAATCGATTACCGTAAGTGAATCTGGAGTTTATTGGGTGACAATTACTGACGAAAATGGTTGCGAAGGTCGTTCTGCGTTCACAACTGTAATTGTTAATCCTAACCCAACTCCTGTAATAACTGCAAGTGGTTCTTTAGAATTTTGCGAAGGTGATTCCGTTATTCTTACCGCAACAGAATCAGCTTCTTATTCATGGTCGCCAACTAACGAAACCACGCAATCAATCGTAGTTTATCAATCGGGGACGTTCTCGGTTGATGTTATAAACGCAGAGGGTTGCGAAGGCGAATCTCAAGCTGTATCAGTTACAATTTTCGTAGCCGATAGCGCTACTATCACAGCAACAGGACCAATCGAATTTTGTGAGGGAAAAACGCTGAACTTGATAGCTTCTCAAGGAGATTCTTACCTATGGTCGCCAACTGGGCAAACAACTCAAGTTATAAGCGCTAATCAGTCTGGTCCTTACACTGTAACGGTTTTTGATGAAAACGGATGCGCATCAGCATCAGACACAATAGTAATTACGATTTATGACAACCCTGAACCTGCAATTACGGCCAACGGTCCAATCGAGTTCTGTGCTGGTGATTCAGTGACATTATCGACAGGAATTTATGATGAATACGAATGGTTTCTATTTGGTCAAACCACTCAATCTATTGTCGTTTCTAATGAAGGCGATTATTGGGTTTCTGTGACCGACACCAATGGGTGTGTAGGAATATCTGACACCATTTCCATTGAAATTTTCACAGTTGATTCCGCAACTATTTCCGCGGACGGTCCAACTGAATTTTGTGATGGAGATATGGTAACGTTAACCGCTTCTGAAGGAAGTTCGTACGCTTGGTTGCCAAATGGAGAAACCACGC
>CALCGD010000040.1 GCA_937900875.1 uncultured Flavobacteriales bacterium | reverse complement strand
AAGCTGATTATCAGGGATACTGGTATTCTTTTGGTTAGTCAAATTGCACTTCTCTACTTCATTCAGGATAGCGTCATCTCGTTGCTCGACTCGTTCTACTTATTTCTCATCTATGTATCATACCTCTTTATTCTTACCAGAGGTGGATTGTTCACTAAGAATGACAATAAGGAGATACATTCTAAGCGGATTTCAAATTCCCTGAAGGGTATACTAAAGAGTATCACCCTAATTTCTATTTGGTGCTTCGTATTGGTTTATGCATGTGAATTGCTTGGAACCAATGAGTACCCTGCATTTCTCTCTTTTCTTGGAAACCTGAAAGGCTTGGGTTGGGATTTAATGTTTGTGGCTTTAATTTTTGCGGCTGCAGCCTCTAGCGTACCCGATATGCTCATATCGTATTTGGACGCGAGAAATGGCGAAACCGATGATTCTATTGCCAACCCGATTGCCTCTAATCTCTTTGATATTTGTGTGGCTTTTGGATTGCCGCTTTTCCTTTACACATTATTCAAAGGTGAAATATCATTTGAAGAATCAGGAAGTTTGGCATTAGCCGAATTGACAAAGCTTATTGAGTTAATGATTGCTATCACGTTGATTTTTCTGATATCAGTACTCATTTCGAAAAAGTATAGACTGGCGCATTCGGTCTTGTTTGTTCTAGTGTATGCAGTTTTTATGTTTCTGGTATTCAATCTCGATTTGATACCTGATTCGATTTAGAATAAGTGACCTTTCTAAATTAATGTTGGGTTAACCATAAAAAACCATGGTTAACCCGGGTTAACCTCTACGTCTGTGCTCATTAATAACCGACCAGTGGTAAATCCCATATCAGAAGCCGTACCGAAGAACGCTGCACGGGTTTCGGGCCGAAAGCATCCTCACATTAAAGGCCCAAGTCATCCTCTGTTTCTGTGCTTAAACTAGGCCAACTATTGAGAAATTTCAAACCATAGTTTGGGGTCGGAAAGAGCGGAGTGGTTTCGGCCCGAGACGAACTCTACGCAAAGGCCACGACAACCCTTTAGTTCTGTGCTTAATCTAGACCTACCAGCGGGAAACTCCACATAAGAACCCGTGCCGAAGATTACCGTACGGTTTTTGGCCCGAAACAATCTTTACGAAAAGGCCCCTGTTCTACTCTATTTCCATGCTCAATCTTGACCTACCTAGTAAACTCCACATAAAGGTCCGTACCGAAAAACACTGCACTGTTTTAGGCCATAACCAACCTTCTCGAAAAGGCCTCAGTTAAACTCTATTTGCGTGCTCAATCTAGGCCTTCCAGCGGTAAATCCCGTACTGAATTCCATATCGAAGCGCTTTATGGATTTTGGGCTGAAACAAACCTTACGGAAAGGCCATGACTACCCCCTACTTCTGTGCTCATTATTCGCCTACCAGAGGTAAACTTAATGCGAAAGCCCGTGCCGAAGAGCACCGCACGGGTTTCGGGCCGAGAAACCCCACGGAAAGGCCATGACTACCCCTACTTCTGTGCTCAATTTTGACCTACAAGTGTTAAGTCCAATACCAGAGTCCGTACCGAAGCGCATCATATGAAATTAGGCCTGAAACCATCCTCACTTTAAAGGCCAGAGTTATCCTCTATTTCCGTGCTTAATCATGACCTACCAGTGGTAAACCCCATATTAGATTCCGTACCGAAGGACACCGCATGGGTTTCGGCCCGAAACATTCCTTTCGAAAAGGCCTTGGCTGTCCTCTATTTCCGTGCTCAACCTTAGTCTACCAGTGGTAAATCCCATACCAGATTCCGTACCGAAGAACTCCGTGCGGTTTCGGGCCGAGAATGTTACTTCTATTGGGGAAATCAGTTATGAAAAGACAGCGATGCGTTGTTAAATTAGCATCCCTCAAAACAGGAACATGGCAAAAGCAGACATCGACTTTGAAAAAGAACTCTGGGATGCTGCGAACGAGCTACGTGGTGCCGTATCGGAGAACAACTACAAGAACTACATCTTGCCGTTGGTATTTATAAAACACCTGAGCGAACGCTACGAAATGGTGTACGAGCAGTTGGATAATCAGCTCAAAGAACCAGCCTCGCCCTATTACACCACCAATAAGGAAGAAAAGGCCTACGTCTTGGCCGACCCTGACGAGTACACGCGGCACAATACCTTCATTTTGCCCAAAGAGGCCACATGGACCTACCTGAAGGACAATGCCGAGCAAGACGATATCAAAGTGCGGGTAGATGATGCCTTCGATTTGGTGCAAGACCTGCTTACCGAGCGAAATGCGCAACTGAATAACCTGCTACCGAGAATCTTCGTCAAGAGCGAACTATCGGCCAAGCAGACCGCAGGTATCATCAACCTTTTATCGCACCCCAAGTTCTCCGAGAAGGAAAACCCCGAAAGCGACATCTTGGGTCGTATTTACGAATACTACATTGGCCGTTTTGCCATGGCCGAAGGCAGCGGTGCAGGCCAATTCTTTACGCCTGGCAGTATTGTAAGGCTATTGGTCGAACTGCTCGAACCCTACAAGGGCCGCATCTTTGACCCTGCTTGTGGCAGTGGCGGTATGTTCGTGCAAAGCCTCAAGTTCATCAATGAGCATGGCGGCAACAAGGACGACATCTCCATCTACGGACAGGAAATGACGGCCCAAACCCTGCGGCTCTGCCTCATGAATCTCATGCTGCGCAACCTCAGTTTCGACATCAAGCTCGGTAACTCCCTGCTCGATGATAAGTTCCCCCAACTGAAGGCCGATTTTGTGATAGCCAACCCGCCTTTTAACGTAAGCAACTGGCACCCCGAAGATCTGCCCGAAGGCGACCCGCGCCTCTTTGGCACCCGCGAAGAATTTACCACCGATGGCAGCGCCAACTATATGTGGATGCAAACCTTTTGGCACCACCTCAGTGATATCGGAACAGCTGGAATTGTAATGGCCAATGGCGCCATGACCTCCAACAGCAAAGGAGAAAAGAACGTGCGGCAGCACATGGTAGATAACAGTATGGTAGATGCCATTGTGCGCATGCCCGATAAGCTCTTCCTTACCACAGGCATACCCGCCTGCCTGTTCATACTCAGCAAAAACCGCGATGGCAAGGATGGCACCCACCGCAACCGCACAGATGAAGTGCTCTTTATTGATGCCTCTAAAATGGGCACCATGGCAAGCCGCAAGCTGCGGGTGTTTACCGATGAGGATATTTCTAAGATTGCTGACACCTACCACAATTGGCGAACAAAAGGAAAGAAGTACGAAGACATGGACGGTTTCTGCAAAGCCGCCAGCCTCGAAGAAGTTCAAAAGCAGGACTACAAACTCACCCCCGGCATTTACGTAGGCACCGAAGCCGAAGAAGATGACGGCATCCCCTTCGAAGAAAAGATGGATACCCTCAAAACCACCCTCTTACAGCAGTTTGAAAAAGGGGAAGCATTGAAGAAGCGAATTATTGAAAATTTTGAGAAGATTTGAGTAAATGATAGAAAAAGCAC
>CALCGD010000039.1 GCA_937900875.1 uncultured Flavobacteriales bacterium | reverse complement strand
TGAACACAAAGCCAAATGCTACTAATGTTAAGATGACTTTTTTCATGCTATTCTAGTTTTAAAATTGTTGCCCAATCGAGAAATGGAACTGCCCTGGTGCCATGTCAGGTCTTCCAGGAACATCATCAAACCTCCAACCATAATCCAGTCCAAGAAGACCGAACATTGGTAGAAAAATTCTAACTCCAAGCCCTGCTGATTTCTTAAGCTGGAACGGCTTAAACTCATCAAATGTGAGCCAAGAATCTCCTGCTTCGGCAAATGCCAACAGGTAAACTGTGGCTTGCGGATTAGGTGATACCCTGTATCTAAATTCTGCTCCATACTTGGTGAAAATTGTTCCTCCAAAATTTGCTGACAATGAATTGTTATCGTAACCACGTAATGCAACTATTTCTCTTCCATCTAATCCAAATCCACTTAGTCCATCTCCTCCTACATAGAATCTTTCGAAAGGTGAAACCCCTAGGTCTTTATTGTATCCGCCAAGGAACCCGAATTGCATCTTGGTCTCTATAACCAAATTCTTTGCCAAAGAGATGTACCACTTTGCATCGAACTTCCATTTATGGTATTCAATAAGCTTGTACTTCTCTGCTGGAGTTGCGGTTGTGTAATCCAATCCTGTGAATGCTGAGAACGGTGGCGTAAGCTCAACACTTGCTGATAGAACAGAACCATAGGTTGGGAAAATTGGGTCTCCAATTGAGTTACGCGTAAGGGTTCCTTTTAAGCTGAATGTGTGCGAATTTCCATTATTGAAACCACTAATAAGTTGGTAATTCTCCAAGATGTAATTCTGGTAGCTAAGCTCTCCTTGAAGAAGGAAGAAGTCATCTGGCCATTTCAAACGAGTACCTAAACCAACAGCTACCCCAGTAATTCTAATGGCTTCTCTGTTCAATTCGCCTCTTTGAATACCGTTAGATTGAACTGAATGATAAGCAGAAACGCTAAATGCGTTTGGCTTATTTCCCCCCAACCACGGCTCCATGAAAGAGAAGTTGTAAGACTGGAAGAAAAGTCCGTTAGACTGAGCTCTTAAGCTTAATCGTTGACCATCCCCAGCAGGGAGCGGTCTCCAAGCTCCTTTCTTAAACATGTTTCTTAAAGAGAAATTGTTGAAGGAAACACCCAGCGTTCCAACAATTCTACCAGCACCCCATCCACCAGAAAGTTCAATCTGATCAGAAGGTTTTTCCTCTACTGTGTATTCAATATCTACTGTTCCGTCTACTGGATTCGGCTTTGGATCTACACCCAGCGTTTCTGCATTGAAATAACCCAGTTGAGAAAGTTCTCTTTGAGACCTGATAATATCCGCACGACTAAACAGCTGTCCAGGCTTGGTCCTAAGTTCTCGAAGAATAACGTGATCATTTGTCTTGGTGTTTCCTACTACCGTTACCTTATTAATAGTCGCTTGCTTTCCTTCACGAACTCGCATTTCAAGGTCAATGCTATCATTTACAACCAATGCCTCCACGGGTTCTACGTTGAAGAAAAGATACCCATCATCTAAATAGAGTGAGCTTACATCTCGTCCATTTGGATTCATAAATAGGTTTGCTTCCAATCGAGATTGATCGTAAACATCACCTTTTTTGATTCCGAGAATCTTACCTAAAACTTCAGATGAATACTTGGTGTTTCCAACCCAAATAATGTCTCTGAAATAATACTTCCGCCCTTCCTCAAGATTGATTTCGATGTTGATGGAATTGGCGCTATTAGCATAGATGGTATCGCTTAAAATCCGCGCATCTCTGTAGCCCATTTGGTTGTACTTGGCTATGATGGCCTTTTTGTCGGTCTCATACTCATAGTCAAGGAACTTAGAGGTTTTCCAAACCCTCCACCACTGGCGCTGCTTGGTTTCTTTCATTGACCGTCTCAACTTGCCGTTCTTAACTTCCTCATTACCACGGAAAATAATCTTGGCAATCTTGACTTTTTTCTTCTTAGTTACATTGAACTTTAGGATAACGTTGTTTGGCAACGTAGTGTCATTTTCCATAGACGATTCCACCTCTACGTTGAGGTATCCTTTGTCTACAAAATGGTCCTTAATTATGTTTTCGGTCGATACAATGAGATTGTCGGTCACAACCTTACCTTTAATAAGCCGAATGGATTCTCTGATGTCATTTGCATCACCCTTCTTAACTCCTTTGAGGGCATATTTGCTCAATCTTGGTCTCTCCTGAAGTTGAAGCTCTAGGAAAATTTTTCCGTCAACTATTTTGGTTGCATTAATCCCAATATCGCTGAAAAGACCTTGGTCCCACAGCTTGTGAATAGCCTCAGTAATTGCCTCTCCTGGTACCTGAATTGTTTCTCCCACACTCAGCCCCGAAAGTAAGATGAGTACCTTTTTGTCTAGATACTTGGTGCCTTCCACCGTAATTCCGCCAACCTCGTATTGCTTTGGAGCAGAATAATCTAATTTCTCTCCACCAACCGAAATTTGCCCTTGCGCACTTACCGATGCCGAGAATAAAATCAGCATCGATAGTATGGCTAGCAATATTTGACCGCCCTTAGGCACTGACTTGCTCACTAATCTTTCCAAATCTTCTTTCTCGTCCTTGATAGTCAATTATTGCCTCTTCAAAATCAACCCTTTCGAAGTCCGGCCATAGTTTGTCTGTGAAAAATAATTCTGCATATGCTATCTGCCAAAGCAGAAAGTTGGAGATTCTATGTTCTCCACTGGTTCTAATTAATAATTCTGGGTCTGGAATGTTAAGCGTGCAAAGATGCTTATCTACCGTTGACTCATCAATCTCCTCCACATTCAAATCGCCTGATTTAACATTTTTTGCAATCGCCTTTACGGCCTCAGTTATCTCCCACTTCGATGAATAACTCAGGGCCAACGTTAAAGTCATGCGTGTATTGCCTTTAGTCTTTTCAATTGCTTCATTTAATTCCTTTAAACAAGAAGAAGGCAAAGAATCGAGGTTGCCAATGGCATTGAGCTTAATGTCGTTATCAGTAAGCGTTTTTGTTTCCTTATTGATGGTTTTAACCAACAAGGTCATGAGTGCATTTATTTCAAATTTCGGCCTGTTCCAGTTTTCAGTAGAAAAGGCATACAGGGTTAAATACTTAATCCCCATTTCAGCTGCACATTCCACCGTGTCGCGTACCGCTTTTACGCCATTATTATGGCCAAATGTTCGAAGCCTCCCTCTTTGTTTTGCCCAGCGACCATTTCCGTCCATAATAACGGCCACGTGCTGGGGAAGCTTTGCTGAATCTATGCGCTTGTCGATGGCCATTTATAAATTAAAAATCGCCCCGAAAGGCGATGCAAAGGTACTTTACTGTTTGAGATTTATTGATAGGCGGGACATTTAGCCGGTCTGGCTTTAATATTCATTGAAAACGTGATTAAAGCGAACGAATACCAATCGTTGGTAGATGAGTTTCCGCGCTGTCTTCCCTCCAATATTTCATCCGTCAGCGTAGACCTATTTGCAAGTTCGTATGCAATGTCTCCTCTTTCAGCCTGAATTACATATGGGTCTGCATATGTTCCACTCACATCATCCAAGTAATCTGTAAAGGCATATCTCATTCCCCATTCAATTCCAACCGAAAATGTCTTTGAAATATTTGCTTTAACACCAATTCCAAAAGGAATAGAGGCTGTTGTTAGGGAGTATTTTTTGCTGGGAGCGTAAGCTACTGTTCCCTGGCCTTCCGTACCAAGTGGTTGAAGCTCATACTTATTCCCATCTCCCGCAGTTGTAGTTGGATTGAACTTGAAAACTGCAATACCTCCAAATATGAAAGGGGTAATTGGATGAGACATATCACCAGGAGCGTACTTAAAGAAGTTGAATTCACCGG
>CALCGD010000038.1 GCA_937900875.1 uncultured Flavobacteriales bacterium | reverse complement strand
TCAATGTGGTTATTCTTGACTTTGATGATGACAAGAAGAGAATTGCACTTGGTCTGAAGCAGCTTAGCTCACATCCTTGGGATGCTCTTGAAAAAGAGGTGAACATTGGAGATAAGGTTAAAGGTAAAGTTGTTGTTGTTGCCGATTATGGTGCATTTGTAGAGATTGCTGCAGGAGTTGAAGGACTTCTTCACGTTTCTGAAATGAGCTGGTCTCAGCACTTAAGAACTGCTCAGGACTTCCTAAATGTAGGAGACGAAGTAGAATGCGTAATTCTTACCCTTGATAAGGAGGACAGAAAAATGTCTCTTGGTATTAAGCAACTTATGCCGGATCCATGGACTGATATTGCTACAAAGTACCCAACCGGATCTCAACATACAGCTAAGGTTCGCAGCTTCACTAACTTCGGAATTTTCGTAGAGTTGGAAGAAGGTGTTGATGGACTTGTTCACATCTCAGACCTTTCTTGGGCAAAGAAAATTAAGCACCCTTCTGAGTTCACAAGCTTAGATGCAGATCTTGAAGTTCAGGTTCTTGAAATTGATGCAGAGAATAGAAGATTGAGTCTTGGTCATAAACAGCTTGAGGAAAATCCTTGGGAAGTTTTTGAAACTGTGTTTACATTAGATAGCACACACCAAGGAACAGTTACTTCCGTAAACGAGAAAGGAGCTACAGTTGCTTTACCATACGGAGTTGAAGGATTCGTTCCTAAACGTCATATGAAGAAGGAAGATGGAACCGACATCAAGAATGAAGAGACCATCGATTTCAAAGTAATTGAATTCAATAAAGATTCTCGAAGAATCCTTGTTTCTCACGCTAAGATTCACTCAGATGAGGCGTTTGCCACTAAAGTTGAAGAAAGCGAGAAGAAAAAATCAGCTGGTAGTGCAGCTAGCAGAGGTGTCAAGAAAGTTCAGGCAAACCAAGAGAAAACAACACTTGGTGACCTTGATGCACTTTCGGCATTGAAATCGCAACTTGAAGATTCTGAGAAAAAAGCGAAGAAGAAATAATTTACTTCGGTTTATAGGCAAAAAGAAACCCTCGATTATCGAGGGTTTTTTTTTACCCTTAATCGAAGTACATTTGCACCGAACAAATGAGCAGTGAGTCGCGCATAGTCCTAGATAGTCAGCAACTCAATTTATCTATTGAGCGAATTTGCTACCAGCTCATAGAAAATCACAATGATTTTTCTGAAACAGTTTTAATAGGCCTTCAGCCAAGAGGTGTTTTTGTTGCCCAGCGCATACATGAAAGGCTTCAGAAGCTAACCTCAGAAACAATACAACTTGGATCTTTGGATGTCACTTTTAATCGTGATGATCACCGAAGACGGGATATTCCCCTTATTCCAAGCGTAACAAATATGGATTTCTTGGTAGAAGGAAAAAAAGTAATCATGATTGATGATGTGCTTTTTACAGGAAGAACAATTAGGGCTGGTATGGATGCTATGATGGCTTTCGGAAGGCCATCTGTGGTTGAATTGGTGGTGCTAATAGATAGAAGATTTAGCAGACAGCTTCCAATTGAGCCAAATTATGTTGGAGTAAGAATCGACACCATTGTATCTGAAAGGGTGGAAGTTGCCCTAGTTGAGAGCGGTGGAAACGACACAGTTAAACTTTATTCACCAGACAAAGAATGAGCGGGTTATCAGTAAAACACCTCCTTGGAATCAAGTACATCACAAAAGAGGATATTGAGCTCATCTTTCAAACTGCCGATACGTTCAAACAGGTTATTAACAGACCTATAAAGAAGGTGCCATCTCTTCGAGATATTACAATTGCGAACCTTTTCTTTGAAGATTCAACAAGAACAAAGCTTTCCTTTGAGTTGGCTGAAAAACGCCTGTCTGCTGATGTTATTAACTTCTCGTCCTCAGGTTCATCAGTAAAAAAAGGAGAAACGCTTTTAGATACGGTGAACAACATCCTAGCCATGAAAGTGGACATGATTGTGATGCGTCATCCACTACCCGGGGCTGGGCAGTATTTGTCTAAAAATATTGATGCTGTGATTGTAAATGCGGGAGACGGGACTCACGAGCATCCAACGCAAGGGCTACTCGATAGCTACTCTATTCGAGAAAAACTTGGAGAAGTATCTGGAAAAAAAGTGGTGATAGTTGGAGATATTTTGCATTCAAGAGTTGCATTGTCGAATATATTTTCGCTTCAGAAATTGGGTGCGGAAGTGAAAGTTTGTGGGCCAGCAACTCTTATTCCGAAGCATATTGAAACACTAGGGGTAAAGTACGAGCCTAACCTAATTAAGGCGTTGGAATGGTGCGATGTAGCAAATATGCTACGCATTCAGATGGAGCGTCAAGACGTTAAGTACTTCCCATCCCTTAGAGAGTATTCTCAGCAGTACGGTCTTACTAAGAGCATTTTGGACCGTCTGAACAAGGAAATAACGATTATGCATCCGGGCCCAATTAACCGAGGAGTGGAAATAACATCAGACGTGGCAGACAGTGACCACTCAATAATATTAGAACAAGTGGAGAATGGGGTTGCTATTAGAATGGCGACTCTTTATCTACTTGCTGGAAAAATTGACCAAGCATCGTGATTGGGATATCATTTTAGAT
>CALCGD010000037.1 GCA_937900875.1 uncultured Flavobacteriales bacterium | reverse complement strand
TCTCGGTTTCATTTCTTGAAGTATTCAAAAAGTGAAATGTTCGAAGCAATCAACAGGAAGCCGTAAACCGAATCTTCAATTGGAATAGTGAGAAACCGTATTCCAAGGTTTTCTTCATTGTTGTACCAAACAACGGGCTCTTCCAAACCAGTTCCTGTAAGTATTCCGTTCACAATAAGGAATGGGACCAGAATAACCAAATAGGCAAAAACCAGTCGACTCCAATAAGGCTTTTTAAGCCAAACTAAATGGAGTAAGAGAAAGATAGCCGTGAAAACAGCAGTGTAAAAGGTGTACGCCAAATCACTGTATTGAAAAGCAATAGCCACCAACATATAGGCTAGTATGGTTGCTCCATATCGAGCGTACTTACCAAGTACATCTTGCTTAATGAAATGGTTAAGCACTTGGTAGGTAAAAACACAGCAGTATGGAATGCAGAAAAAGAACAGCACTTCTTCTAAAGGCAAATTGTAAATCTGAATGCCAGTTAAATACTGCGGATTGAATCCCCAAACTCCTTGAGTTGTGAATAGACTATCCCAAATCAGAAAGAAAATGGCAGGAATCAGCAGCGCAGGGAAGAGCGCTTTCCACTTTTTATAGAACTGTAATTTACTCTCGAATGAACACGCCAACGGAATGGCAACAGAACAAAGGTTTACTAAGAGGTACGTGTACTTCACGTAGTTGGCGACTTAAAGAATTTCCGAGGCACGATTAGCATTCCAAAACACTCACCATCTTCTTTCTCTTTGTGCTTATGGTGGGCGAAATGAGCACGGGCCAATCCTTGAAAGTACCAATGTTTGATTTTGTCTCGTGTTCCCCAACGGTTGTGAATAACCACCTCATGCACTGAAACATATGCGATACCATAAAGCAGTATTCCAATTCCTACATATAATCGGAAATCGCAACCAGCCATTATACCAAACATCATGTTCAGCCAACTGGGAATAGCGAATACCAAGGCAAAGAGATCGTTTTTCTGGAAGAATTTACCCGCAGGCTGATGATGGTCAACATGCATTCCCCAAGCAAACGTGTGCATAACATACTTATGTGCAAACCATGCTACAAACTCCATAAACCAAAATGCGGCAACAATCCAAAGTATGTTGATGACAATTTGCATTACAACTTGCCTTGTTCCTCTGCGTGTTTGATAAAATTCTTTACCCGAGTTTTGAATTCTTCACTTGGTGCAGTATCCAAATTGGCCAAAACGAATGCTTTGTCGGCTTCTTTTTCTCCACCATAACCTAAAAATGCTGGTAAGTTGGCTTGAATGGTAAGACGCAAGAACCGAAGTTCAATGCTGTTCGGGTCGTTCTTAATGGATTTTTCAAGATTGTCCTTCCCATCTCCGAAAAAGCTCATTTTTTTGAACACGTTTCCATCATGGCGTGCCATTCCTAACTCTACGGCTCCTTTATATCCCAAAAGCAAGTTGTCTGAAGAAATGTCGGCTTTCTCGAATGCTGCAAACATATCCAAGCAAACAGATTCGGTTTTAAACACCTCGCCAATATTCTTGCGAATGGTCATAAGCAAATCATCTTGAGCAACGGCAGTGGTTGACCAAAGTATGAGAATTGTGAGCAGTGCTCTCATGATGTTAAATCAGGTTGAAACTGTGCCTAACGTAGGAGCCAAAAAGTAAAGAAGCCTTTTGGGGTTTTGAAATGCTGACGCGTTCTTCCAAAATGCGAGCAGAAGGGATGCTGGCAATCTTCTTAAACAAAGCAGTGTAGTAGATGTATGCTAGATACACGCCAAATCGCGCTTTCTTCGGTAAACCAACGATTCCTTCGTAACCAGCATCAAAATCGGCTTGAATATCTGCTTCAATGGCCTTCTTGGTTTTATCGTCCAATTTAGAAACGTCTATTCCCGGGAAATAAGAACGGCCCAATTCGCTGTAATCATCTTTAAGGTCACGCAAGAAGTTGATTTTCTGAAATGCAGAACCCAACTTCATAGCTGGTGCTTTCAAGTTTTCGTACATCTCAGAGTTTCCTTCGGTAAAAACTTTCAAGCACATTAAACCAACTACCTCGGCAGAACCAAGAATGTACTCCTCATATTTCTCTTGTGTGTATTCTGCTTTGCGAAGGTCCATTTCCATACTGGACAAGAACTTGTCAATCAATTCGCGCTCAATTCCAAAGTCATTCACCACAAATTGGAAACTGTTCAGAATAGGGTTTAGAGATATCTTCTCATCAATAGCTCGGTAAGTTTCTTCCTTAAATCGTTCTAAAAGATGTGCTTTCGGGAAATCGTGGAAGCTGTCTACAATCTCATCCGCAAAGCGAACAAAACCGTAAATACCATGAATTGGGTCGACAAAATCTTTGTGCAGAAAGCGAATCGCTAGCGAAAAAGAGGTGCTATACGTGTTTGTAACCGCTTTACTGCATCGGTAAGATACACGGTCGAATAACGCTTTTGTAGTTTCTTTCTTGCTCAATTTCAATCGTATTACAAGCCAAATTCCTTTTCAATTTGCGCTGCAACAACCTGACCAGAAATCAGAGAAGGTGGAACGCCTGGACCTGGCGTGGTCAATTGTCCCGCAAAGAAAAGATTTTTCAGCTGCTTACTACGCAGAGAAGGTTTGAATATTGCAGTTTGTTTTAAAGTATTTGCCAATCCAAACGCGTTCCCTTTGTATCCGTTGTAATCAGTTTTGAAATCTCGGTGGGCATAACTCCGCTTGTAAATCACATGGTCCTTAATGCTTTCTCCCGTGATGTGTTCCATGCGGTCCATCACCAAATCGAAATAGCGTTCCCGAATAGTTTCTTCATCCTTCAGGTCAACAGCCACAGGAATTAGAATGAATAGATTTTCGAAGCCTTCTGGGGCAACAGAATTGTCCGTTTTTGAAGGTGTACACACGTAAAACAACGGATTACTCGGCCATTCTTTTGTATCGTAAATTTCTCCAAGGTGTTTGTCAAAATCTGTATCGAAAAAGAGCGTGTGGTGGAGTAGGTTGGCTACCTGTTTTTTAACACCAACATAGAAAATCAATGTTGAAGGCGAAAGCTGGCGGCTGTCCCAGTACTTTTCATTGTAATTGCGGAATTCCTTAGGCAGCAATTCTTGCTCTACATGGTGATAATCTGCGGCAGCAATCACAATATCGGATTCTATTTCCTTTCCGTTTATCTCCATTCCGCTAACGAGATTATTCTTGGTCAGAATCTGCTTCACGTTTGCATTGGTTTCAATCCTCACGCCTTGTTCCTTGCAGATGGCTTCCATTGCTTCAATGATTTTGAACATGCCGCCTTGCGGATACCATGTTCCTAAGCTCCAATCGGCATAATTCATCAACGAATACATGGCAGGTGTTTCGCTTGGTTTAGCACCAAGAAACAGCACGGGAAATTCCAAAATCTGAATCAGTTTTGGATTCTTGAAATGCTGACGAATGTGAGCACTTATTGATTGAAACATGTTGAGTCTGAAAGCGCTCTTCATCAATCGAATATCCATGAATTCGAGTACGGAAAGTCCGGGTTTAAACACAAATTCCTTCATGCCTACATTGTACTTGTACTCAGCTTCTATCAGGAATTTGCGCAGTTGGTCGGCAGCGCCTTTTTCGATGCCTTCTACCAATTCATAAATCTCATCCAAATTGGAAGGAATATCCACGAAATCGTCTTTGCCAAAGTAAACGCGATAGGAGGGTGAAAGGCGGTCTAGTTGGTAGAAATCTGAAGCTGTATGGCCAAATTTTCGGTAGAAATCTTCAAACACTTCGGGCATCCAATACCAGCTTGGACCCATATCAAACGTAAAATCGTCTATTTCAAATTGTCTGGCTCTTCCGCCAATGCTTTTGTTTTTCTCAAACACTGTTACATCGTGCCCATTTTGAGCACAACAAGCGGCTGATGCTAAACCAGCAAATCCGCTACCAATAATTGAGATTTTTTTAGCCAATCGAGATTAGTTCGTGCCCAAAATTAAGTTTGAAAATCTTTTGAGAAGTGATGGAAATCACTGTTGATCAGATGTCTTTGATGAATCAGCAACCAACTGATTAATCTCGACCAATTCTTCCTTCGTTAAATCCCGCCATTCGCCTGATGGAATATCCAATTTCACGTTCATGATTCGAATGCGTTTCAAGTTTACCACCCGGTAACCCAGAAACTCACACATCCTACGGATTTGACGATTTAAGCCTTGCGTAAGCACCATCCTAAATCGGAATTTGGTAATCTGCTCCACTTCGCAGGGTTTGGTAACGGTATCCAAAATGGGTACACCTTCGCTCATTTGCTGAAGGAATTCCTTGGTAATAATCTTATTCACGTTCACCAAATACTCCTTTTCGTGGTTGTTTCGGGCACGAAGAATCTTGTTGACGATATCGCCATCGTTGGTCAAGAAAATCAAGCCTTCGCTAATCTTGTCTAGCCTTCCAATTGGGAAAATACGAGTAGGGTAGTTGATGAAATCGATGATGTTGTCGGGTTCAACACCAACATCCGTTGTGCAAACAATCCCTTCTGGTTTGTTAAAGGCAATATAAACGGGATTCTCTGTAGGCGCAGATATCAGCTTGCCATCCACCCGAACTTCGTCTCCTGTAGAGATTTTTGTGCCCATTTCAGGTACAACTCCATTGATGGTCACTCTCTTGTCTTCAATGAGTTTGTCTGCCGCTCTGCGAGAGCAATAACCAGCTTCGCTCAGAAATTTGTTAATACGTGTTTGTTGTCCTTGTTGCACAGCGGCAAAGATAAGATTGTGAAAACGCCTTAAGGAAAGAGTTTCTTGAATTTTTTAGGCAGCTCTGCTCGAATTGAAATTTCGGTTTTTGTTCTTGGATGTATAAAGTGAAGCGAAGAGGCGTGCAAATACAATCCTTTTCCATTCAGGATTAAACCTTCCAATCCATAATCTCTATCGCCTAGAATTGGGTTTCCTATTTCTGAAAGATGTTTTCTGAGTTGATGTCTTCGGCCCGTGTGTGGATGCAATTCAACCAAATTCAAGCAGCCGAATCGTTCTGATTCAATCGTATATAAAACACTGAAAGTGGAGTAGGAGGGTTTACCGTCAACCGGCAAGCGGATATCTCGGTTCAATTCCATTTCTCCAATTGTAACTGCATAGTATGTTTTCTTCACCATTCGGTGCTCAAATAGCTGATTGAGTGCTGTAACGGCCGAAGCTGTTTTGCCTATGAGTAACACTCCGCTTGTAGGGTAATCCAAGCGATGAATTGGTTCTGGAAACTTCAAAGCATCCGATTCGGTACTTCGAATTAGGTTTGACGAAAGCGCGTTGGCAATGGTCCAGCGTTTGTTGCCGCTTACTTCAATCCCTGCGGGTTTATGGATGATTGCTAGATGTTCATCCTCGAACAGGACCTCCAGTTTTAGTTCAATTTCTGGACGATTTTGAGACAAGTTCTCAAGTAATTCAATGGTTTCTCCTCCTGAAACAAAATCAGCGGTGGAAGCCATTTTTCCGTTCAACAGTACTAAGCTCTTGTCGATGGCCTTTTTCATCCCCTTGCGAGATGAAATGGTTTTGAAAACTCCACCTAGATAATCGGAAAGGCGAGAAGAACTATCCAATTCAGGCACAAAATGACTTTCTATGACAAGTTTGTCGGACATCATTTTAATGCCCCTGACGAATACTCGAAGGTTCCATCAGCATGCTGCACAATCTGGAAATAGCCTTTCGTGGGTGCAATGGGCTCTCTATCGAGCACCATGCCGCGCATATCAACCTGCATATTGTAAAAACGGACTGTGTCAGCAGAAAGCTCAACGGTGTAAAATCCCTTGGAGAACCACCTCATCGTTTCCACCCATTCGTTGTTAAGCCCAGCCAAATAATCATCGTTATTTGGAAAAAAAGTTAATACATCAGCGTTCTCACCAAATAGACTGAATTGCTTCATGAAAAGTCCATCTTCCGTTTTTGCTACACCATACCAATTCAAGTTAGCGGTGCCAACAGGCATGGTCAACATCTTTTCCACTTGAATAGTATTTGACTTCAACTCAGCTTCAAATTGGCTTTGGATTACTTGTTTATTAACTAGCGTAAGCAACAAATAGGACGTGCTTAATACCAATCCTACAGTATTCAATTTCATTCGATAATTCTCCAGTTTCAGAATCATCATTCCCAGCAGAAACCCAAAAATCAAAAGCAGCGTGTAAACAGGATCAACCACATTCACACTGTCCAAACCTAAGCGAGCATCCGAAAACGGAAGCAGTAATTGCGTTCCGTAGGATGTAAAAGTGTCGAGAATGACGTGCGTAATGAGGCAGAGAAACGTGAACCACCACAGGCGCTGGAAACCAAATTCCGTAGCCCATTTCATCTTCCGAAGTCCAAATGCAACAGGAAAGGAGGCGCTAATACAGAACAGGATGGAGTGACTGACACCCCGATGAATACGCAACATATCGAAGCTGTCGTAAACAAGATAAAGCAACACATCCAAGTCGGGAATAGTAGCCACCAAGGCGCCCGCCAACAGCGGTTTCCAACTCTTTTTCTGGCCTAAAACTGACTGGCCAATAGCTGCCCCTAGCGCTGCTTGTGTAATGCTATCCATGATTCGAGGCCGAAGCTATCGAAAAACCTTCGCTTCAATTACCTTTGCCCAATGCGATTCATTTGGGTGTTTTTGCTCATTTCTACTTCCGTCATGGCTCAGAAAGTACAGATAACGGCTCATCGAGGCGCATCGGGTTATGCGCCCGAAAACACGCTTTCTTCGGTTAAAAAGGCTTTGGAAATTGGTGTTGACCGTATTGAAATGGATGTACAACAAACATCAGATGGGGTGGTTGTGGTGCTTCACGATAAGACTTTAGACAGAACCACCAACGCAAAAGGCAAGGTGGGTAAAATGACTTTTAAAGAGTTACAGGACGTAAAGGCGTACGGTAAATTTGAAGCCGAATTCCCAGACGAACCCATTCCAACACTCGAGCAAGTGTTTGAATTGATGGATGGTTCTACGGAGTTCGTTATTGAGATTAAAGCTGGCAACAAAACCTATCCAGGAATTGAAGATAATGTAGTAGCTCTCATCCACCAATACAAGGCAGAAAAGTGGGCATTGGTGCATAGTTTCAACGACCGTGTTTTAAAGCATATTCACAAGCATCACCCAGAAATCCGACTTCAAAAACTATTTGTGTCATACTCTGGAGGGATTATGGTCGATTTTAAATTACACGTGGTTAAATTGAGCAAATACAACTATGTAGAAGGTTTTGGGATTAGCCTTTCTGGAACGAATAAAAAACTGATAGAGAAGATTCATGCCATGGGTAAAATCGTGCATGTTTGGACCGTGAACAAAGAAGAAGACATGAGGCAAATGATTGATTTAGGGGTCAACGGTCTTATCAGTAACTATCCCGACAAAGCGAAAGGTTTGCTCGTGGAATATTAATCAGAGCCTTACTTTTGAATCCATGTCAGAAGCCATAGTCAATCGACTTAAATCCATTTTTCTCGTTGCATTTGTAACTTATGCAGTGTTTGTAACAATCATAGGGGTTATGCTTATCGCAAAAGGTGCCGACCGCAGCTTATGGATAGGAGTTACAGTTGCTGCTGCAACGATTGTTATCTTTTTCGCAAGGCTATATCTTACCAAAGTTCCAAGAACGTCTCCTGGGTTAATGGGGTTCAGCATATCTGTGTTTGGAGCAACGATGTATTCCATTTTTCAGAGCTATGATCAACAAGTTCCATCGTATGCACCAATTTTAGGAATGATTGCCTTGGCAGGGTGGGCTGCTTATGTAGCTTGGTATTCCGATCTGGGTGATCGAAGTAAAGACAAAATCAAAGAAGGAAAGCGGTTACCCAAGATTGAATTTGAAGATTATGATGGCAACCATGTAAGTTCTGAAGATTGGAAAGGGAAGAAGCGATTGGTGATATTTTATAGAGGAAACTGGTGCCCAATTTGTACAGCACAGGTTAAGGAATTAGGCGATTTTGAAAAGGATTTCAAAGAACTTGGAGTAAGAATTACTCTCATAAGTCCACAGTCGCATCAAAAAAGCAAGAATCACGCTAATAGAGTGGGAATGGACTACGATTTTTTGGTGGATGTGGATAATCGTGCTGCCAAAGTGTTGGGTATTCTCTCAGAAAATGGCTTACCAGCAGGATTTGAAGTACTAGGCTATGAAACAGACGTGCCAAAGCCGACCACATTTGTATTAGATGAAAACGGAAAAGTAATCTTTGCCGACCTTACAACTAATTACCGATTACGAACGCGCCCAGAAGATATTGTTGAAGCATTAAAAGGATGATAAAATCAGCAATAGTTTTATGTTTTGCCTGCCTAACATCCATACAGGTTTTGGGTCAGGTTTGTACGTCTGAAAGATATTTAAGTAATATATTTCAATCAACTGTTACACAAGATGTTGTGTTCGGAAACTCACCGGCCTTAACCGCTGTATATGTAGCCGAAAATGTCACGGTAAATCAGGCCATGACAATGGATGTTTTTTTTCCTATTGGAGATAATTTACCTAAACGACCACTGGTTATGTTGGCTTATGGTGGCGGATATCTTTTCGGTACCAAGGAGGATGAAGATGTGTGGGCTACTTGCGACAGCTTAGCGAAGAAAGGATACGTTACAGCAAGCATCAATTATAGAATGAATATGAATGTAGCAAGCGCTGCTAGCGCTGTGCGTGCCATATACCGAGCGGCACAAGATTACAGCGCGGCTATTCGGTTTCTCAAAGAGAATTCAAACACTTACGGAATTGATACCAACTACGTGTTTGTTGGCGGTGTAAGTGCTGGAGGTTTTTCGGCCATGCATGCCGTTTTCCTAGATGATAACGAACGGCCTGCTGCCACTTTTCAATCGGGAATACTAGGGGTAAACCCAGATTTGGGTTGCATTAATTGCGCAGGAAACAACTTTAATCATACCACCAACGTTCGGGGCATCATCAATTTGTGGGGAGCCCTGATGGACACCTCATACATTCAGCAGAATGAAATAGTACCCATGACGTTGTTCCACGGAACCAACGACCTGATTGTCCCTTATGATTATGGCTTTCCATTTACGGCTTTGTTCTTAATGCCAGAGGTATTCGGTTCTGCCAATATTGCAGCACGAGTCGAAAACCTAGGAGGTGATGCCGAGCTTAATACGTTTCCAACCGGTCATAATATTTGGGGTTTGAATGTGAATAACGTGATGATTGGCGGGCCCACTGAGTACTGGAATCCTATAACTGATAGCATTGTTTCGTTTTTGTATGAGAATATCCGTCCCACACCACTTGCAGTTAGTTCAAATGGAGTTTGTGAAGGGGAACCAACTCTGCTTATGGCCAGCATTGTGCCCGCAAACGGTCATGCTTGTTGGACAATTGAATGCGGAACTATACTTAGCTCAAATACAGATTCCTCCGAAATATCAGTCATTTGGAGCGCTGCAGGGACATACCAAGTGTCGGTTACTTCCATCAATCATTTAGAAGCTTATTCCTTGCCCTCAATTATAGAAATTGAGGTGTATGCCTTACCGCAAATTGCTATTACAAATAGCAATGGAACGCTAGAGGCCACTGGCGGATTACCGTACTATCAATGGTATTTAAACGGAGTTGAACTTATTGGTGAAAATCAGGTCAGTTTGGTGCCGACAAGTAATGGTAATTACACGGTTCAAGTATTAAGCTTGGATGGCTGTTTTTCTGAATCAGAACCATTTGTCACGGTTGGCATTTCTGAAAATACGTTGAGCCAAGCTGAAGCTAGTTATGTTCAGATTTACGATTTTATCGGTCGATTATTAAACAGTTACACAATTGAAGAATTGAGTTCAATAAGGTCTGGAGGAAAAAATCAATCGGTGATTGCAAAGTACTTCAGCAAGGATCACCAATACCTTGGCGCAGAACTAAGATTGATACCTGTTACTTTCTAATCAAGGATACTTCATCCTTGTTATAGAAAAAACTCAGCCGCATATTCTTTATAAAGAATTCTTGCATGTCTGCAGACGTCTCAAATTTCTCATCAATATTATCAGTAACCTCAAACAAGTTGAAGCCAGATGGCACAAGGTCTATTCTGTGTAAAGAATACTGCTGAGTACCAGACTCGTTCATGTTCAAAAACAATAAACCTTCCAATGAAGTGGTGTGGGCTACATAGTTTTTTATAGAATAATCTTTTGCATCCGCATTGTATTGATAGTGTGCAATAGCGTACCGTACAGTATCAAACTTCTCAATAGTATAGTATGTAGGGTTTTCCTGATTTAATTCGTTTTCAGGCATCCATGAGCCAATTAATTCTGGTCTGATGAGTTCAATAGGTTTTCCAAGCGGAACGATGGATGTATAAGGGCAGCCCCACAGGAGTATTAAACCTGCAAATAGACTCGTGAATAGAATTGATTTTTTAAACATGGGTGCAAGTTATTTAGATTTTATCTAGTGCAATTGACTTTGCTCATTCAAAGCTTTTCAATAGCCTTATATTGCATTAAAATAATTGAATGAAAAATTTGTTTTTTGGTTTAATTCTCATCGCTTCTTACGCTAACGCACAAGACCCTATTGTGCAGGCTATAATAGATGATGTGAGTATTGATTCGCTCATATACTATTCAAGCGCAATTTCAGGCGAATTTCCAATAGACGTAGATGGAAATGTTGTGACAATAGCTTCCAGAAACAAGAATTTTCCTGGTAACGCAATTGCTGCGGATTACATCGAACAGAAGTTTCAGGAATTCGGATTGACCACCTCTGTTGTCAGTTTTGGGACTACTGGAGAGAATGTGCTGGCAACTCAACTTGGTATCTTATACCCAAACCAGAAGGTTGTTGTGTGCGGTCATTATGATTCGATGCCTGCAAATGGAACAGCTTCGCCAGCAGCGGATGATGACGGAAGCGGAACTGCTGCGGTTATAGAAGCTGCGAGAGTTTTATCTCAATATCAGTTTGCATACACCATTATTTATGCTGCATGGGATGAGGAGGAGTACGGTCTGGTTGGCTCTAACAACTACGCCACAACTGCTGAGAATAACTTAGATTCGATTGTCGCAGTAATAAACATAGATGCTATTGCTTGGGATGGCGATGGAGATAAATTAGCACGTGTTCACACACGAGACATTGCCAATTCGGTGAACCTAGCCACGGTAGCCCAGAGCATGATTTCAACCTATGGAATTGACCTCCAAATAGAGGTAAACAACCCAGGCGCAACCTATAGTGACCATGCATCTTTTTGGAACCACGATTTCAGCGCCATTCTCATCATTGAGGATTTTGACAATGATGGCAACCCTCACTATCACACCACCTCTGACAGAGTAGAGTATTTTGACACTACTTATTACGGTGAGATAAGCAAATGGGCCTTTGCTACGGCTGCTACCATGGCTGTACCCCTAAGTGGAAATGTGGGCGTGTTTGAACAGGCAATGGAAGATTTTGTGGTTTACCCAAATCCTGCAAATGGTGTACTGCACATTGGTTCGATTGGAAAGGAACCTGGGAATGTAAATATTGAATTATTAGATGTAGCTGGTAAGCAAGTACTGAACTTAAATGAGATACTTCCAGCCACAATTGATGTTTCCCAACTACCATTTGGGAATTACTTCTTAAAATTGAGTGCTGAAGATGGAGCAGTTTGTTTTACCCATAAAGTGGTAAAGAAGTAACTAAGAAATCCAAATTCTACTTATTAAATCCCAGCGTATGGATGAATTTCTCGGCATAGCCGATAAGATGGTTATTTACAATTTGCGAAGCTCTTGGTTTCAGATATCCAAGCTTTACAATGAAATGGCCTTTGTGCACGACACTTCGGTAAGTATGGCTTTTGTGTTATTGGCGATTAATGAAACTGAAGGTACACCAGTTACAAAGATTGCCCCTAGAATGGGCATGGAACCGAATAGCTTGAGTCGTATTTTAAAGTCGATGGAGGAGAAGGAGTTCATCTATCGTAAGCGAGATGATGTGGATAAGCGGATGGCCTTTGTTTGCCTAACTGAATTGGGTAAGGAGAAACGAGAAATTGCATTAAAAGCCGTATTCAGACTAGAAAAAGCCATCGTCAATCAATTGGATGAGGATAAGCTTGCCGCTTTCTTTGAAGTAGCTCGACATATTCCTGACGCTATTGATGAGTTCAAAGAAAAAATGGCGTCTTACGAAGCTTCGTAAAACGCCATTTAAATTCGTTTAAAGGAAGTGTCTATCTCTTAATTATTCTCTTCGAGCTAACACCTTCATCGGTAGTTATTTTCAGTATGTACGTACCGTTTGGTAGGTTAGAAATATCAATAGTATTGTCGAACGCTGCTGCGTTGAAAACGACCTCACCTAAAATATTTAAGACCTCAATTGACACCAATTTGTGGGCTTCAACATCGATAGTCAGCGGACCGCTTGTTGGAACAGGATAAACTGGTAATTCATTTCTCAGCATATAGTCTGCAATTCCATCAGGAGAGGCACCGTACCTCAAGTTTAGAATTGGAGCCAATTCCGGGTCAGAAGCATCGTTAAATTTCATGGTTCCTCCTGTAAAGCCAGGAACGCTGATTAGAAATTGTGTTTTAGTGCTGTTATGAATTCCGTTAATCATTTCGGCAGTAAGGTCTAGTCTAATCCAATTGCCAACAACAGCATTTCCACCATGACGGCAAGGCTCACCTTCAGCATCTGGTGTATCCATGTAATCTACGGCCTCCACGTCAGCAGATGTACCAAAATTCCCATTGACCATCTTCACATAAAGGTCGTTGCCTACAATGGCAGTTGCACCAGTAATCTCTTCTATTCGAAGAAAAATACTTGCACCAGCTAAGGTGGTATCTGCCATTTGAGGTGTATCGAAAGAAACAACAGCTGCTAGTTCATTTCCGCCTGTTTCACCAATTAGAATTTCTTGAGAAACGTCTCCAGCAGAAGAAACCGAACCATCCATAGTTGAACCTTCGGAAAGAAGATACAAGTCATCCATCAAGAATTTTTGATAGAACTTTTGTGCTTGGTACGTGAACATTGCCAAATATCCTTCTGGTGAAAGATGGAAACAGTCTTTGAAAATCCCTATATACAATCTCATTCCATCCTGTGGTGAAGGGTAATCTGGATAACCTAATGGTAATGGGGCATCAAATTGAGCATAAGTTCCGCCTGGAGCAACACCAAGAGGAGCTATTTGACCAAAGTGGTATTGGAGAATGCCTTGGGCTCTTACAAAATCTAATTTTGGATCGATTGAAGCAGAATAAGCAACAGAATCCGACATCTCATTCAAAATAGAATTAATAGTGATGAAATCTGGTTGTCCCATACCATCCCAAGTACCAAAAAAAGGATGGCTTGCTTGAAATGGTGCCATGTCTTCAATAATCTCTCCGAAATTAGGGTAGGCATAGCCTGGCCAAAAAACGTTCATTCCCGTACGTGTGTTTTGCAAGAAATCTACGATGGAATCGAGTCTAATTTTTACTTCATTGGTTAATGAATCTGTCTGTTGGTCTGTAAAAGAAACATGCCAATCGCCTAGCAAATCATTTCCTCCAATACTTAAATGAACGATATCTATACTAGCGTTAGCATCGATAATATCCTGAATTGCATCTTGCTTCGGACCGTCCACAAAATCCCAAGTATCGGCTCCATTCTCTGCTATTTGCACGTTACTTACAAATCGCTTGTCTGAATGACCAACATTCTTAAGACCATCATTAATAGTTTGGTCTGCATACTGGAAAGCAGCCCAACTATCTCCAACTAAAAGGACGCGGTTAGAAGGTACTTCTACGCATTGGGCGCTGACTAAAGAATAGCACGCAAATGCCATAATTGCTGTGGTAAAAATTCTTTTCATAGGGGGTTGTTTGTTTGTGGCGATGAAGTTACTGATTCTTCATCTGTGTTGATTTTGTATTAAATAGAGTTACATCTTTTTTTAACATATTCTGGTCCAAGATCAGATAATGACTTACAACCAATGAGTTGCATTACGCGTTTCATTTCATCTTCAATTATCTCGTACACCCGAGAGACACCTTCTTCGCCACCAGCAGCAAGGCCATATAAATAAGAGCGTCCAATAAGCACCGCAGAAGCACCCAGGGCAATTGCTTTTATTACATCGGAACCTCGGGTGATTCCTCCGTCAATAAGAATTTCCATTTCTGAGCCAACGGCCATTTTTACTTCAGTTAATATGTCTAAGGCGGCTGGTGAGCCATCCAACTGTCGGCCACCGTGGTTGGATAGTATGATTCCAGAAGCACCCAATTCCTTGGCAAGAATAGCGTCATCTACACTTTGAATTCCTTTTAAAATGAATTTTCCGCCCCATTGTTCCATCATTTCTTTGGCGTCTTCCCAACTTACATCTGAACGGAATTGAGCATTAACCGTATCTATCACTTTTAATGCATCGCCTCCATGTGGTAAATGGTCAACCATATTGGCCATCTTCCATTTAGGCTTTGATAGAAAATGAAAGAGCCAACCTGGTTTTGATAGGGCAGAAAGTGCAGTATTCATCCTTAAAACAGCCGGTCGTCCATGACCGTTTCTTAAATCTCTTTCTCGTTTACCAAGCGCTGGTAAATCAACTGCTAACATCAACCCTTGGTAGTTTTGGTGTTTGCAGCGGTCTATAAAATCGGAAACCATTTTCTTGTCATTCCAAGCGTAAATCTGAAAGAAAAGAGGTCCGTTGGACTCTTCTGCCACCTCCTCGATAGAACATGTAGATACGGTAGAAAGCGCATAAGCTGAACCGGCTTTGTGAGTGGCTCTGACAACTGCTTTTTCGCCTTCATGATGAAACATGCGAGACATACCTGTTGGTGCGCTTATGACTGGCAACTTAAGTTGTACTCCTTGTACCACGGTTGACAGGTCTATTTTATACACATCTTTCAGTACTCTTGGAACAAATTCGTATTTAGAAAAAGCTTGTTTGTTCCAAGTGAAGGTAAGTTCATCTTCGGCAGAACCTTCTAGAAAATCGAACATAACCGAAGGCAGTTTAGCCTTGGCTAATTCTCTCATTTCTTTTATGGAGAAAACCGTGTCGAGTTTAGACATGCGGCAAATTAATCAAGAAATCCACATTAAAACGTCAGAAATTGATGAGAGAAACGCCTTTTCTATGTTCCGCCTTTTTGCAATTGAAGACATAGGCTAAGGAAACTTCATGACTACCTCCTGTATTGTTGGTTAGGGTAGAAACCGTGTAATCGTAAGAGTAACCCACTTTTACGCCTTGTCCACTATAACCAATCATGAATATGACGGCATCGGGATTCGTATGAGATGTTCTGAATGCAGCTCCAATTCTTGCTCCATAAACTTCGAAAGCTAAGGAGGGAAGCATGGACAAGAAATCTTGTTGCTTTTGAAAGACAAAGGCTGGAGAAATTTTAATCCTTTCAGAAATGTTGAATTGATAATTTATGTGGGCAGTTAATCTAGCTGGCAATTTGGAAATACCAGAAAAACCTTCGTCAGGCTGGGCTAAATGATGCGCAGCAAATCCGGCAATTAAGCCTTTCCAGGAGAAAACGAGGCCAGATGAGAAGTCAATCAAATGCCTTTCCGTGTTCATGTTAACATTTTCGGGGCTATAAACGAAACCATACCGAGGGTCTATCATGTCTCCAAATGTCAGTTCGCTGGTGTTTAACGTTCTGTATTTCCATCCAACCTCAAATGCTGGACTGATAGTTAATTGCTTGTCAAACACCCTGAAAACAGGCGCATAAATAACAGAAAGCGAATGACTTAAAAGTGTGTTGGCCGAATTGTCGTACTGGTAATTAACACCTATTCCATGCATTTTACCAAGAAGTTGGTCGTAAGAAACATTTACCGTTTGAAAATTGCCCGAAATATTTGGCCATTGATTACGGTAGCTTGTTCTGATTGTAGGACAACCATCGTACCCTGCAAATGCTGGATTTAAGTATATTGGATTGCTAAGATTCTGAGAAAACTGTGGGTCTTGGGCTGAGGAATACAGCCAAAAACAACAACAAAATATAAGAAGTGTAATTTTTCTCATGCTGTGACAAACAGCAAGATATCGTTTTTATTACGCTGCCTTCTTCAGCGCAGCCAATTCTGCCTGCATCATTTTGGTGGTTTTTCCTGTTCCGTCTTCCGTCCAACCAGGAGGGCCAAAAACGTACATGAAGCGTCCTTTCCATGATTTGGCTTTCATTACATCTTGCCAAATATGAATGTATTCGTGGGTAAGAACCTCTACTGGATTGTGTGATTTTGGTGGGTGCAGCACACCGTAGGTTATCTTTTTGTTATCGTCTTTGTCCTTAAAAGTGCCAAACATCTTGTCGAAAAGAATGAGGTAACCACCGTGGTTTTTGTCTAAATATTCAACATCTGAAGAATGGTGCACTTCGTGGTGCTTATGTAGGTTGAAAATCTTTTCTAAGAATCCGAGTCTAGGCATCCATTGAACGTGTAATTGATATTGCCAAAATGCTTCAATACTTAAGCATGTCATCAGCATAATAGGGTGGAAGCCAATGGCGCATATCCACATGTAAAAGAATGGTTTGTAAAAAAGGGTAACCCACCCGTTTCTAACTGCTGTTCCTAAATTGAAATGGTCCGAGGAGTGATGCACAATATGTGCCGCCCATAAGAATCTTACTTCGTGGTTTGCTCTGTGCACCATGTAATAACTGAAGTCGTCTAGCACCTGGCAAATAAGCCAGATGTACCAGGTACCCAAACCGAAAGCAGCCCATCCGCCAACTATGTTATGACGAACGCCTACCGAATCTTCTGGATTAAATAGTACATATACAATGGCGAAAAGCACTAAGGAAAACGCCTTTGCCCCGCCAGCCAACACAGCAGCGCCCACACCCATGGTACCGCTTGTGGCCAAATCTTTCCATTTATAAAGGGTAGGATTATACTTAAGACTGAAAATGATTTCAGCTACAATGAGACCGATAAAAAAAGGTCCACCATAAATCATCAATTCGGTAACCTCATACTCAGTGGTTACTCTAGTTGCTTCTTCTATTAGGGTATTCAAAAAATCCATAGAGGGCATTCGGTTTAAGTTGCAATAATAGTTTAGTGAAAGCAGGTTTGAAAGTACTTGGCTCATTCTTAAGAGAATGTTTTACAAATGTGTCACATCCTAACCTAAGAGTCGGGGTTTAACTACTTCTCTGGACTAAACATATCTTGGCGGCATGATAAGATTACTATTAGTGTTGGTGATTTCAATGAGTGCATTGGTTGGCTTAGCACAAGACCAGATTTCTGTTATGTCGTACAATGTGCTCAATTTTCCTACCGGAAATATTGCTGGACGAGAAGACACATTGCGTCAGATTATAAATCATGTTCAACCAGATATCTTGCTTATTCAGGAGCTGAAAAATGACAGCGGTCTTCAACTCATTCTTAACGAAAGCTTTGCAGACCTAAACGGAAACTATGAGGCCAGCACGTTTGTACCCCAACAGAGTAATCCTTCGAGCGGATTCAAATTGCAGCAAGCGATGATCTACAACGCTAATTTGTTTGGGTTGGCAAATGAAGGATACCTGCTTACAGAGGTGCGAGACCTAAATAAGTTTACGCTGTACTATAAAGACCCTGACTTGGCGAATGGGGCTGACACGATCTTCTTTTATGTGTTTGTAATGCACCTGAAAAGCAGTCAAGGAACAGATAATGCTGAAGCACGATTGTCTATGGTGCAAACGCTTTCTTACCATCAGCAATATTTGCCGGATAATGCCAATATGATTGTTGCTGGCGACTTTAACCTATACACGAGCGAAGAGCCGGCTTATCAAGAATTGCTCGATTCTACCAACAGCATTCAACTAAAAGACCCGATAGACTCTCCTGGAGATTGGAATTCAAGTAGCTTTCAACCAAAGTCTATCTTAACGCAAAGCACAAGATCGTCCTCTATTTTTGGAGATGGAGCAGGAGGTGGTGTAGACGACCGTTTTGATTTTATCCTACTATCGCAAAACATGTTTGAGCATTGGAATACGATTGTATATGAACCTGATTCGTACTATGCCATGGGCAATACAGGTGATTGCTACAATCAAAGTATAACCGATTGTTCGGGCGGAGAGTGGTCTGATGAAATTCTCTCATCGCTCTACAATATGAGCGACCATCTTCCAATTGTGCTCAAACTAAATATTGGTGTTGGTACCGTATCTATAAATAGCGTAAAAACAGAACCACTTAACTTGCAATTAAGTGGCAGAACATTGCAAACCAGATGGAATCAAAATGAAGCGGTCATCATTCTCATTAGCGATTTTCTTGGAAGAACAATCTACCAACGGCAATTGATATTCACTAAAGGCGCTAATCAAGTTCAATTACCTGAAAATGTTTTGAGTTCTGGAGCACTGATTATTCGCGTGCAATCCAATACGGAGCAGCACACTTTAAAGTTTTTTGGCCCTGAATTTTAAGCTGTGATGCGTTTAATTTCACAAACTCGCTACGCTGATTAGATCAGATAGACCGTTATTCAAATGAAGAGCACGATTTACATTTTAGTTTCATTATTGTTCCTGAGCAGCTTAACCATTGCTCAAAACACGGAGGAAGGCATGCATCCAATTGTTCTGAAGGCAAAGGAAACTTCTCTTTACACAGAGCGGGTAAATTGGCAAGAAGTGAATTCTGAGTTTGTAAGTTTAATAAAAGACACAACCGACCTGAAGCAGGGCTTGCAATACCTTATTAACAGCCTTGGTGATAAGCATGGTATGGTGAGGTTGGCAAAAGACTATTCACCGGTTGTTTGGTTCACCGGAGGTATCGAAGAACAAGATAATCGTGACCCCGATTTTATAAACACAGTTATAAATGATGTTTCTGTTCAATTTTCTTATCGGTGGTTTGGTAATGAAATCGGTTACCTTAAACTGGTCGCAATTGGAGCAGGAGACGTTAAAGATCAAGCTGATTTAATTAGAGCTGGCTTGTTAGAGTTAAAAGGAAAGGGCGTAAACAAATGGATATTGGATTTAAGATTTAACGGTGGCGGCAACATAGAACCTATGATGGCGGGTTTGGCTCCATTGGTGGGAAGCGGATTTGTAGGCGGTGCTATAAACAACCGAGGTGAGATTCGAGAATATAAGATTGAAAACGGTCAATTCTTTAATTACGGAAGACTGGTATGTGAAATGGATAGCCTTCCTGAATTTAGTCAAATCGATAAAGTGGTTGTACTGATTAGCAGATATACGATTAGCTCGGGTGAGATGGTGGCAGTTTCATTTAAGGGAAGAAAGAATACACGTTTTATTGGTGAGGAAACTGCTGGCTACACAACGGGTAACGGCTACGATGCCATAACAAATGAGTTGATGCTAGTTGTCTCTCAAGATGTTTTCATGGATCGAAATAAAGCTGTTTATGAGAATCGGGTAGGAGTGGATGAAAAAATCGAATTTGAGCATGGTGTTGATTTGAACTCTGATAGTCAAGTCAAACGCGCTACGGAATGGTTGAGTAAATGAACCACTGTAGTTAGTTGCGTATTGGAATGTTCCGCTCCATGCGTTCTTCCAAATCTGCAACCATAGCTTTTCTATACTTGGTGTCGCGTAATGCTTTCATATGGGATACATAGGTTGGTATGTTTAGTTTTTCGCAGTTCATTTGAATGCGTTTAAAAAGTTTGGGAAGGCCTTGTCCGGGTACTTGAACGTGATGCAATCCTCCGCTGTAAACAATCACCATTTCACCTGTGGGCAGCATCTCTAATATATCGGCAACACCACCACGTACAGACATTGGATCTCCATTTTTATCCATGCCATTAGCTCGTCTCATTCGTCCTTCTGGAGCAATAATTACCACAGATTCTGGCTCAATGGCTGCCAGGAAATTATTCCAGGTGTCATCACGTTCTCTTGAAATAGGCACCATTTTGGGCATAATAAACTTTAGGAACCATCCTGCCACAGGTCTTCCCATGGTAACGTCAGCACCTGGAGCTATTATTCTGCCAGAAATTCGCCATATCATCCTCCAAGGTGCACCGCCTAAAAGCAGGGGCTCAAACAGGCTTGTGTGGTTAAGCAGCGTAATTACTTTCAAATCTTTCCAAGGGTCATCTGAGTGCTTGTGTAGCCAAGTTATTTCTACTTTATAAAACAACTGCGCAATCAATTTTATAGAAGCAAGAGCTAGGAAATTTGGAATTCTTCTAAACTGCATGCGGTGAAGTTAAGATGCTTGACTCAGTGATAGGTTTATCACCAAATCGAAGTTCGTAGAATCTACTGTCAACAAAAAAGCCCCGAATTTTCGGGGCTTTTTTGTTCTTAGTATGTAGTTGGATTTATCTGAACACCAATTTACCTGAAGAAACTCTGCGGTTGTTTTGGGTAATTGCAAATGTGTAAATACCAGGGCTCAATCCATTTCTATTAATCCGAATGTTTTTTCCGTTCAAGTTTTGAGAACGAAAGATGAGTTTTCCATACATGTCAAACACGGTGATTTCTGCATCGTTGAAAACATCATCACCACGAATTTCAATAGTTGCCACTTCTTCGGCTGGTGTAGGATATACCGTTAAATAAGAATCCTCAAACTCCAATTCGGTAATCGAAACCTGTGGTAATTCGGTAGTGTATTGGTAATACATAATGTGCATCTCATCTTCCGTAGTGTATCCAAATGTTACAGTGTCTGAAGACATGTTTCGGTAGCTGGCTTCAAGTACCAGACCCCAATCCATGTTAATCTCATACAATTCGGGCCAACTTCTTACAGGCGGATGGCTGTAATCGTATGAACCAGTGTTAAAGTTGTAATCTGGGTCGTAAAATGCTTCGTAAATCTGTTCTCCTTTAGATCCGTCAGGGTTTCTCAAAAACACATCGAAATCTGTTCCTATTCCGTGTGTATGTCCTTGGATGTTCCAGTAATAGAATGTTTCGTTGGCAATAGTGTAATCATGAGAATACATGTGCTCTTGTCCATCAGGTGGAATTTGAAGAATCCATGGATCAAAATTTCCATATTGTTTTAAATCAGCAATCATTTCTATAGCGCCCGAGCCAGCGTCTTGTGTGTAAATGTTATAGTAACAAGAAGCTTTGCAAATTGAATCTTGACTATAATTTGGCATGTGCAGATTAAGCAGCATTACAGCAGAAGAATCTTGAAAAATAGCCGTTCCTTCAGGTAATTCCATCTCTCTAGAATACATCCAAATGCCCATGTATTTAGCATGCAGATAAACGTATGCCTGTGCGTTAGTTGTAGTTGCATCATTCGGTCCGGCCCCAAGTGGTGCAGCAAAATCTCTGTCAAAATCTCGTAAAACCCAGTGGTGAGAGTAAGGGTGCATCATTCCAGCCATTTTGATGATTTCCTTATCCTCTTCAGATTGGATTTCGTGAATCTGGACATATTCAAACTCATCGCCTGGTGCAATGAAAATTGGCCCGAATCGAACTTGATACCCTTCTAACCCCTCCTCTTCAGGGGTAAGTGGCTTTTCTATATCCGCTATTCCGCCATTGGTATAGTATTCTTCAATCATAGCAGGATCCACGAATGTTCCAGTTTCCTCAGCACCCCACAAAACCCACTGTCTAATCATTTCAATTTCGTGATCTTCCATTGCTGGTAATCCGGAAGGCATTGAATTTCCTTCGGCCACATTAACCAGAGCCAATTCATCATCCATCCCATTGTTGCACTTTCTAAGTAAGTAGCTTCTTTCTGGATATCCAGGATCAATGAGTTTGTTCTTAAGGGTATTAAGAGCGTATGGATTTATTGGGTCAACATTCACTATTGCCTGATAAACATCTGCTTCGGTGCCGCCTAAGTCTAAATTGGCCGATGGATTAGACCCGCTGTGACAACCAGTTGTACAGTTAGTTTGAAAAAGAGAGTAAACCTCCTGGTAGGTGGACTGAGCCATGGTTACTTGTACGGCTAGAAGGAGAATAAGAGAGATAGATAATGGTGTTTTCATTTTTTGACGGAACATGTTGGTTAAAAGAGCATTGCTAATTTATATAAAATTGCAATGCATGCATTCTATTTTTTCTTTCTTTGTGGTAGTTATCACTTAATAACTGACAAATACAAGACGTTTTTAACACATTTCAACTAAAATCCAACACGTTTCACTCAACAACACTTAATTCAATGAAAACAATTTACCTCGCCTTAATAATGCTGTTCCCAACGCTGATTCTTCAGGCTCAGCAAGATTCAATTATGAACCCAGGTATGGAACGTTGGGGGCCAAATACCCAATATGATGAGTTATTGGATTGGACCACTCTTAATCCTGCAGGAGCACTATTAGGGGCTACATTGGCTTTTAAAACCACCGATCCAACTGAATTACATTCAGGAGATCATGCCGTAAAACTTGTTACACAGGAAATTCAATTTTTTGGAGTTACTCCGTCTATCTTAACAAGTGGTTTCATTAATACAGCGTCTCAGCAAGTAGAGGGGGGGAAGCCGATTAATTCTCGCCCTACTAGCATAAGCGGTTGGTTTAGGTTTGATCCTGTTACTGTTGATACAGGTTTTGCAAGCATTGCGCTTACCAAATGGAATAGTGGAACTGGTATTGCAGAACCAATAGGCTCAGGTTCAATAAACATTTTAAATACCTCAGGCGTATTTGTGAACATTGAAGTTGAAATCAACTATATCAGTTCTGAAACCCCAGACACAGCACTAATTACTATTGGTTCGGGAACACCTACTGGTGAGGTAGGGACTGCCCTTTTTGTCGATGATTTGTACTACACATTCCCGTCTTCAATTGAAACACCAGAATCTGTTGGATTGAGTTTGTATCCAAATCCGGTTTCTGATTTACTTACAATCAATACGCTAGAAGGATTGACCTTTACATTAGCAACAATCTATTCTTTAGATGGAAGAATTATTCAAAACGTAGTTCTAAATTCTAATACTTCGAGATTAGACGTTTCTAATCTTAAAACCGGAGCTTACATCGTTGAATTAAGCAATAAGGAAGGAACGATTGTGAGACAGCAATTCCTAAAAAACTAACAATCACATACACTTGTATTGGGGCGCTAAGGAAATTTCCTTAGCGCCTTTTTTGCGCCACTTTACAGAATTTCTTTACCAATTCACAGCCGTATTCAGCTACTTTCGGTAATCATAAACCAACTCAAACATGACATTATTCACAGTCTTTCGTTTCATCGCTATACTAGAAGGTATTAGTTATCTCCTTTTTGCGATTACCATGCCTCTAAAATATACGCTGGACATTCTGGAGCCAAACTATTATGTGGGGATGGCGCACGGAGTATTGTTTATGGTCTATTGCGGATTAGGCTTAGGAAGTGCCATCTATTACAAATGGAAGTTTGGATTTAGTGTGATGGTATTTCTCGCATCGTTAGTACCATTTGGCACTTTCTACCTGCACGCCAAGTATTTGAAGAAAATGGACGGGGCCATGATAAAATAAGTTGGTAGACCATATGCTGCTCAGAACAAATTTGACTAACCAAAAAAGGCTCGCATTTGCGAGCCTTTTTCTTTTCATTTGGATTGGTGTTAGATAGCGTATTGGCCTTCTTTAATCATATAGGTTACAATATCTCTTCGCAATGCTTTTGGATTAATATTATAGCTCTTTAGCAGTTTTCTAACGATGTAGTTGGTTCTGTTCTTCTCACCGTCAGAAGCAAAGCTTGAAATGGCATCTTTAGCCGCTTTTCTCACTCGCTCCAACGATTCGTACAGATAAACTTGAACTGCAGCACGCTGCGCGGCCAATTTCTCTTTGTCTCCACCCATTGTTTCAAGCTTACGAAGCTTTAAAACTGCTGAATCGCAAACGAAAGCATCGGCTAAAATATCGGCCAGATTCATCACAATTTCTTGTTCATCAACCATTTTCTTGCCCAACTTTTTACCAGCGGTAGAGGAGATGAAAAGGAACACATCTTTCAATGCTTGCACAATTCGTTCTTCCTCCGCAGCGCCAGATTTGGTTCCAGTAAATATGGATTTGATAACACGTCCTTGAACCTGCTTGCCAGCACCGATTAGGTCAATTTCTTTTGTTTTAAGCGCACGTTTGGTCAACTCAGCTACGGAAAGCATTCGGTTAATCTCGTTAGTTCCTTCGTAGATTCTGGTTATCCGCGCATCACGGTATCCCATTTCAATGCCTGTTTCGGCAGAGTAACCCATTCCTCCAAATATTTGAAGAGTTTCATCAATAACAAAATCAAGATTTTCTGAGCCTTTTACCTTCAGAATGGCGCATTCAATTGCGTATTCCCGAATGGATTCAAGCTTTGATTCTTGAACCGCCATTCCATCTTTTTGTAATTCTACTCGTTTAAGGTCAATGTTTCGGCCTATTCTCCAAACTCCGGCATCTACGCAGAATACTCGTGAAGCCATCTCTCCTAATTTGTGTTGCATTGCACCAAACTCTACAATTGGAGTATCAAACTGTTTACGCTCTTTTGCGTACGCAATGGCCTGATTAATGGCAAATTTCCCTCCACCATTTGTTCCTGCGGCAAGTTTAATTCTACCTGTGTTTAGAATATTCAACGCCATTGAGAAACCGCCTTCGCGTTCTCCCAACAAATTCTCTATTGGAATCGGAGTGTTTTCAAAGAATACCTGAACGGTTGAAGAACCTTTAATACCAAGCTTCTTTTCTTCTGCTCCAATAGTAATTCCACCAAACTCTTTCTCCACGATAAACGCAGAAAGCTTTTTGTCATCATCAATTTTTGCAAAAACCACGAAAAGGTCTGCGAAACCACCGTTGGTGATCCACATTTTCTGGCCATTCATTAGGTAGTGTGTTCCTTCAGGATTAAGAACACATTTTGTTTTGCCAGAGTTAGCATCTGAACCTGCAGTTGGTTCTGTAAGGCAATAACTAGCCTTTAACTTGGCAGAGGCCACGCCTGGTAAGTACTTGGCCTTCTGTTCTTTGGTTCCGTAATAAACGATTGGAAGAGAGCCAATGGAAGTATGCGCTCCAATGGTAGTTGCAAACGAAAAACCTTGAGAAATCATTTCAGAGAATATGAGCCCTGTATTGAAATCTA
>CALCGD010000036.1 GCA_937900875.1 uncultured Flavobacteriales bacterium | reverse complement strand
AAACACAGCTTTCCATTGGGAAGGGTTTTCTACGCTTCGATTAACAAAAGGTTATACTGATTTTCATCTGCATCGACCAATGGGCGAAAAACAGATATTAGCAACGCGTAAAAATTAATCTAGCCCTACCGTATGTCGGTATAATCGGGTCATTTATCGATTCTAGTACAGGACTGTAACCGACCCTATGTTGGTGGTTTTTCCGTTCGACTGCTCCATACCTTCCCAAACAATGCCATCTTTAAAAATGGCATTTATCTTCCAAGCATAAGACCCTAGCGGCACCATCTGACCTTTGTAACTTCCGTCCCACCCTTCGGCTGGTGACCCATTTTGTAGAGCGGTGGATTCCCAAAGAAGATTACCCCAGAGGTCATAAATCCAAAGGTGATAACTACCAATTCCTGCTCCTTTAGGAAGAAAAACGCCTGCATCTCCTACTTCTCCTACTGCAATTGCGTTGGGTACAAACAATCCGGAGGTTAGTTCAACCGCAACATTAGCCATTGCAGTATCTAAGCAACCATATTGGTTGTAAGCACGCAATACCACGTTGTAATTTCCGTGCTCTTCAAAATCGTAGATAGGTTCAAACAACTCAGAGAAATCGCCCGTGCCAAAATTCCATGTATAGTAAGTGGCTCCAGTAGAAGTATTGATGAACGAGAATTCATTTCCGGGTTCAGGAAACGACACGCTTACAGGCGTAAATCCAGCGATTGGGCGAGGGTACGCAAAAACGGCCGAATCGAGTGTTAAGGTATCCGAACATCCATGCTGATTCATTGCTATAAGTGTTACATCATAGCTACCCGCGTTCTCATAAAAATGGTAGTTATTAGGCTGAGTACTTGTAGTGCCATCACCGAAATTCCATAGGTATGAATTAGCTCCGGTGCTCTGGTTAAATAGCCCCACTGTAATAGGGAAGCACCCTTCCTCATTAAGAAGGTTGATGTTAGCCTCGGGAAGGGCATCGATTGTAACCAATAGGGTGGTCGAATCAACACAACCATCAAAAGAAGTAGCAATTAGTTGGGCCGTGTAAGTTCCAGACTGATTGAATGTGGTAGTAGGTAAAAATTGGGTGGAAGAACCTCCATTTCCAAAGGTCCAATTGTACGAAACCGCATTGCTACTGTTGTTGCTGAAATCTACTTGCACGGGCATTGTGCAAGGTTCATTTATAGAGTAACCAAAATCTACGTTAACGGGGCTGAGGGTAGTAACTATAACTGAATTTGGTGAGGCCTGACAGCCATTCTGATCTACCACTGAAACAGAAACATTTGAATTGGATTCAATATATGGTTCGAAGGTATTTCCAAAGCCTAGACCATTGTTCCAATCAATCAAATAGGTTCCTCCACCTCCACTCACGTTCACCCACATTGGAACAACAGTTCCAGGGCAAACGGTGGTATCGTTTGACGTTACTACAACAAGTTGATCTGCACTTAATATTTCTAGCGTGTCGGTTACCTCGCATCCAGTAGCATCTTCTACTTGAAATATGTAAGTACCCGCAGCCACATTATTTATTTCGGACCCAGATTGCGAAATCACCAACCAGGTATAATCGTAAGGCGCTGTTCCTCCAGAAGCCGAAATTGATGCCGCTCCGTCAGACCCACCGAAACATGTTACATCCGTTATCTGATCTACACTTACGCCAATCAATGGAGGGTCTACCATTATAAGTTGTAAAGAATCTTGGCAGCCATTTCCATCAGTTACGGTTACTTGATAAGAGCCCGCGAGAACTGCGTTTAAAATGGGGTCTGTGTCTCCATTAGACCACATATACGTGTATGTTGGCACACCTCCATTCGCCTGAACAGTAAATTGTCCTGTCGAAGCTCCGTTGCAACTCACAGGAACCGTATCGGTAGGAACAACAACTAGCTGAGGAGGCTCAACAAGTTCAATATCGAGGGTAGAAAAGCACCCCAAATCATCTGTAACTGTTACGATATATGTGCCTGCACTTAGGGAATCAATATCCTCAGTTGTTTCGCCATTGTTCCACATAAATGAATATGGAGAAGTACCAGATGAAACCGAAATATTGATGAGCCCATTTGACTGACCAAAACAACTCACGTTGTAACCATTATATGTAGTTGGAAATGCTTGAATCTCCATTGGGTCAGGTTCTGTAAGCGTAATGCTGTCTTGATAAGTACAGCCATTTGCATCCGTTACAGTTACAACATAAGTTCCCGCTTCCAGTCCAAAAATGTCTTTCGTACTGGCGGAATAACCGTTCGGACCAGTCCAAGAGAAATCATAGCCTAAGCAGCCAGAACCTCCAGAAACATCGAGATTAATGATACCGTCATTAGCTCCAACGCAAGACACATTCGTACCGTTCGAATAAACTGGACTGTTGATGGTGTCTGTTGTAATCGGGTCAGGTTCCACCAGCATAATTGTGTCCATTGCTTCAAATCCGTTGGCATCCGTTACAATCACCACGTGTGGTCCTGCTGCCAAACCAATAGCTGTTTGAGTTGTCTGGCTGTCTTCCCAAAGAAAGGAGTAGGGAGAACACCCTCCAGATAGATGAGCAGTTGCTTCTCCATTCATATCTCCAGCGCAGCTGATATTAAATCCGCAGAGGCCCACGTTGGCCGAGGTAGAAACACTCAATACAGGTGCTTGCACAGTAACCGTAAAGACACAACTTGATGTATTTCCGGATGCGTCCTCAGCAACATAAGTTATTGTTGTTATACCTCCAGAAAATGTTTCTCCAGATACGTGGTCACCAGTAATCGTCACTGAGCAATTATCATTCGCCACTGGTTCGATCCAGGTAATAACGGGTGAACAATCCGCGCTATCTGGAATTATGACCATATCTGCAGGGCAGCCAAAAATCACTGGCGAAATAGTGTCGAACACAGAAATGGTACTGATGCAACTCCCCGTGTTTAAACTCAGGTCATTCACAGTGAGGGTAATAACCGTTTGGCCAGTATCTGCACATATGAAACTGCTTTGAGAAATGGACAATGCGTCAATTCCACAATTGTCGGTCGAACCATCATCAACGTCCGAAGCGTCTATTATTGCCTCACCACTACCATCAAGATAAATGGTCAAATCTTGACATACGGCCACAGGCGGTACGGAGTCTAGCACCTGCACATTTGCCGAACAGGTAGAAGTGTTTCCGTTATTGTCTTCAACGGTTAGTACCACCGTTGTAATACCCACCATAGAGCAGTCGAAATCGGTGATGTTCAAACTTATATTGTTGATCCCACAAACGTCATTCGAACCATTATCAATATCAATGGCTTCAATTGTTCCAGAACCGGACGGGTCAAGTGTCAATGTAATGTCCTCACAAATTGCGGTTGGCGCCAAATTGTCTTGAACAGTAACATTTGCAGAACAGGAAGATGTATTTCCACTTGCATCAGTCAATGTGAGAGTTACAGAATTAGCCCCAACATTAACACACGAAAACTGAGAAACGTCCAAAGCAAAATCAGTGATTGAGCAGTTATCAGAGCTTCCACCATCTACATCAGACGATGAAATTACAACTGAACCCAAAGCATTCAACTGAACCGCAATATCAGCACAAACAGCGGACGGTGGAATGTCATCAACTACTGTAACTATGGCGGTGCAATCATCAGAATTGCCGCTTCCGTCCGTTGCAGTTAAGGTTACTGTATTCGGCCCTATTAGAGAGCAATCAAAAATGGAAGGATTGATAGAAATAGTAGGCGTTCCGCAGTTATCAAATGTGCCTCCGTCCAATTGAGACGCCAATACTGTCACCGACCCATTGACATCTAA
>CALCGD010000035.1 GCA_937900875.1 uncultured Flavobacteriales bacterium | reverse complement strand
GCACCTGCTTCTGAAAGAATGAGAATTACCAATGCTGGTAATGTTGGTATTGGAACAACCACGCCTGGTCAATTATTGGAGGTTAACGGTAGGATAAGAGTGTCAGCGGATGCCACAGAATTATATTCTAATGGAACAAGAATGTTGGTTCGAGCTGAAAGTACGGACGGTGTGGCACAATTTGCTGATTACGGTATTTACCTACCACAGAACGTAACTTATGGAGTTTATATTGGAGGAGGCTTACAGTTGGACTATACGCAAAGTGGATACGACATTAGCTTTAGAGGTGACGCAGATCATTCTATTTTCATGGGGGGTACTAGTGGAACTGAACATGAAATGTTTAGGTTCATGAATGGCGGAAATGTTTATGCTCCTGGTAACGTAGGAATAGGAACTGCAGCTCCTGATTACAAATTGGAAGTGAATGGGCCGATTGGGACAAATCGAAACAACATTCACTTTCAGCCAAATGGAGGTTCGGTTGCGACTGATGGAACTTATGGTATCTACTGGCACAATGGTGGCCTTTCTGGAAGCACTGCATATGCTATGTATAGAGAAGCTGGAGCATGGAATTTTCCCTATCCAGATCTTATGATTCGATTTCATACTGGTATAAAACTCAGTGCGGATAGCGAGTATGGGGGTGTAACTATTTATGCGGATAGTGATGAGTCTCTTACTGGAACTTTTGATCAAAGTGGATTGACCTTAACGGCCTTAGCTGGTGTTGGAAATAGGCATGTTTATGCCGATGCTAATGGAACGCTCACGGTATCTTCTGGAACGACCTCAGCACCAGGGGCGACCGGAATAACAACTGAAACAACTGGTAGTACGCAAACTATAGCATGGAATACAAACCCTGCCACGGAAGTTGCGGTGAGCAATGGAGCACGCGATGTTGTAATGAATGGAGCTGGTCAAATATTAGTGGTGGCTAACGTAACAGTAGGAGGGGAGTTAACCTATAATCAAGGGGCTGCTGGAAGTTCAGGTAGCGCCAGTTTCCGATTAGAATTACAAAGACGGTTTAATGGCACAGGCGGATGGACCACTTTGCAACGTGGTAGCGCAATTTGCGGATTTGAAGTAACTGACCTTGATATGCAAACTAATACCGGGGGCGTAGGATCAGGAGGCCAAAATCATGCAGGACTGAACGGGGATCGATTCAACTTCCCAGCAAACGTTGCTATTTCGTATGTGGATGCCGTTGGGGCTGGAACCGTAAATTACCGTCTAGTGATTCAAGTAGATGGATTTAACAAAAACGGAGGTGTTTATCGCGTTTATGACAGAAATATCAGCACAGTGCCATTGAGATAATAGTGTTTCTTTTTTTAGAAAAATTGAAAGGGAGCCAATTGGCTCCCTTTTTTGTTTCACCGTCTTGTGAATCGGCCGACTGCCTGTTTTCTATTGTCTTCGCTGAGCAACTCTACGATATACATTCCTGAGTTTAGATGCCCAACCGATAGCCATATGGTTGAGTTTGAAGCTTTACCACTAACTAAACCGCTGAAAACTGTTTTACCCAATACATCTTTTACGCTTATTGTCACCGGTTCAAATTCGAAACCAGTGATTCTAATGTTTTCATCCGTAACTGAAGGGTATATAATTAGGTTTTCGCGAACAAACTCGGTTGGAACACCCACGGGCACAACTTGAAAACTATCGACCTCAACAATTGGTTCAAACATAAAATCGTAGTCAATTTGGGTAAATGCTTGAGCCATGTATTCAGGCAACCACTCTCCGTTGGCAAATCCATTTTCATTATTAATAACTTTCCTACTAGCTCGATGCTCGCCAATTCCGTCACCGATTTCGCTATGCCAAACAATGAGAGTGTCATTCACTCCATTGTTATAATTAAGCTGAACGGTCATTACAAAAGGCCCGTGTACATCAATAGGTTCCGCTAGAGGCCATTTGAGTGGAGTGAAAATCCCAAATTGGGAAGGAAACATTGTTAATAAAGAGTCTTCACGTATGTATGTAGAACCAAGCAAATGCTTTGCTAGACTATCTACATAAGAAACATCTAACGGAGCTAATGGATTTAGGTCGGTACGAATGATTCTGTTTACCCCAGCATCGTAAATGTTTACTCTAATTGAGTCTTCTTCTGCACCAACATTTTGCAGTGAAGACACATGTATCATTACTTCTGTCACCCTTCCGCTGCCTTCAAAATCAAAGTGTTGCCCAATTTCTGTCCATATAGGCACCCTGCTTGGACCGGAAGAAGCCCCCTGATAACCTCCCAAGAAAGCAAACCAAGTGGCCCTCTCTAAATACTCACTTAGCGTGTCAATTCTATTAAATAGCCATTCTCCTTCTGGCTCAGGCATTACAGTGATGGAGCTCGTATCAGGGCTATCTACATTAATGAAATACGCTACTATTTCATAATCATCAGCATAGTTGAAAGAAATATCATCGAATGTTGCTATGCCATTAATAAGCGGTTGACTTAAAGTACCTGAAATTCCACCAGCGCCAGATTTCTTCCCAATATTAATGTCACCTGCCCACTCAATGTTCAATTGCGCTTGTTCGTTATTCGTGTCAAAAGCGTGTACTTCGAAAGTCCCAACCATTTCTGTGCGGTTTACAGTGGCTGGTAGGCTGACAAAAGCAAGACTGTCAGGCGTTTTAATTACATGGACATCAAACGTGTCAGAAATACATTCAAAGCCGTAGGCTATAATTCTAATATCTCCTCCGCTGTGGAAGAATACCGAGTCGAAGGTTGCAACGCCAGCGCTGCACCATTCTGCCAAAGAGCCATTTACATTGCCACCACCGGTTACACGAATTGAATCCGTAGAATAGCCAGAAGCTATAAGATTGTTTGATATATTCCTGACGCTTACCGTAAAGTTGGGGTGAATGTCTCCCTCGTTTAGCAACGCCACATTACCAGTTATGTCTAAATAATAAGACAGCGGACCTGGATTAAATGGTCTAGCTCGAAAACCACGATTAAGACCTTCTTCTATGTATAATTCCGCAAGGTTAAATGGCTGCGAAGGATCAATCCATGAGTGCTTAATTACTTCTCGCTCATCCGTTTGGGCAAGTTCCCAGCCAACACCCGTGTTATATGTGTAGATGGTGTCATACCAAATATCCGTAGTGGTTTTTCTGAAAACATTGGGATAATAGCCAGACGAAAGCAATAGACTACCACTTGCAGCTATCGTATCTCTTCTAAAAATCGTTCTTTCAAATCTTACCGAGTCTGCCGGTATGTTAACCAACGAACCTTCGATGATTGCTGATAGAAACGCAGTATCAGAAAATGCAGTTCCCAAATTAGAGGGAAATGGCAACCACAAAAGAGGCTCAGAATATGGTACGTTTATCGGATCACCAGGAGTGGGAATTATTTGTCCAACCTCGTACGCTCCGCTTCCCTGAACGTCATAGAATGTCGGAAGAGCAAAACTTCCGGGATCGGCTGTCTCAGATTTAAAAACATTGGCAGCAGGAAATACAGTACCGTAACCCGCGGCAACAGGGTCTTTAAAAAAGATAGAATCGATTTCATTTCCTAGGAATTGTGAAAAATTCCAAGATTGACCCACTCCGTCTGGGCCAGGATAATACTGAATGTTAGAGGATTGGGTGGCCATCATTATGGTATCTGGCAAAACCGGAAAGAAGGATGAAGTTATCTGAGACCAGCCAGAAAAACTGATACATATCAGAAGAATTGAAGAAGTTATTCGTTGTGCTCGCATAATTCAAAAATAAGTACAAATTGAATGACCTAGTTCATATTGTAAAACACAATCAGTGCGTATCTTTCCGTCCTAAATAAAATGACATGAAAAAAACAGTTACTTCTTTTTTGTCGCTCACGATACTTGCAGCGACTAGTTTTGCCCAAGCCCCTATTGTTTCGTATCAGCAATCGCCAGATTTTGGTGGTGCAGATTTTATTAATCATGGTGTTGGTTTAAATGGTGGTGAAGCACAGGCATTTTTTGTTGGAAGCTCTGATGCAACAGGAACAGCAGGTGGATATGACGTAATGGTTACGGAAATCGACCCTAACGATGGTAGCGTGCAATGGGCAAAGCAGTACGGTAGTGCTGGCACTGATTTCGGGAGACGCATTCACGTTGATTATGCTAATGAGGCTTTAGTGGTTGTTGGAAGCACTAATGGCTATGCAACAGAAGGCTATAACGACTTTAACGTAATGCAGTTGGACCCAGCTGGTAACGTAAACTGGTCTAAATCACTAGGAACGGATACAACAGATGCCGCTTTTGCTGTGGCAGATGCAAATGATGGTGGGTACCTTATTGGTGGTTATACTCAGCCAGGTCAGCGTTCGTCTATTCTATTGGTTAAAACACAGGCCAATGGTACTGTTGATTGGGCCAAAACAATTGGGTCACAGTGGGGAAATGAAAGAATGTATGACATCAGACCACTAGGTTCTGGAGAAGGATACCTAATTATTGGATACACTGGACTTTACGGAGCTACCTGGAATGAAGCCGCGGTATTTAAAATTAGCGACACAGGAGATCTAGAGGCCACTTTCACATTTGGCGGACCAGGATCGACTGATGATGATGCTAGAAAGTATATTGAAGGCGGTTACGACACTTTTTTCATTGCAGGAAATACTCGCAGCTTTGGTGCTGGAGCCCAGGATATGTTCTTGGCTAAGTTCAGCGCAAGTGGTGGGTTGCCAACACTTCTCTGGTTTAAAACTTACGGTGGTGCAAGCCAAGAGGAATTTACAGACGCAATTTTGTTGGAAGATGGATTAATGCTGATGATGGGTCACACCACTAGCTTCGGTGCAGGTGGAGACAATCTTTTGATGGCTCTTGATACAGCTTCTGGTAATTCAATGCTTGCCTATACGTATGGAGGTTCAGACGATGAGTGGTTAAACGCTGTTGTTGATGCTGATGGCATCGTACTAGGTGGTAATTCAGCATCTTTTGGTTCAGATTCTGATGGTTATTTCGTAAAGCTTGGCGAGAATGGGGAAACATCTTGTAACATAGCCTCTCAGAACATCACAGCTGCAACTCATACTGTATCTTTGTCGCTAGCTACTTTTGGTGATTTCACCTCTGTTGCTACCACGTTGGATAACGACATTACTACCACTGTTGCTGTTAATACCATGACTAGCACGGCAAACCAATTGTGTCTTACAACTGGTATTACAACAGTAGACAATGAGACTTCTATTCAGGTGTATCCAGTACCAAGCACGGATGTGTTAAACGTAAAAGTTGCTGAAAACGGAACATACTTCACTCGAATTTATTCTGTAGACGGACGTTTGATAATGAATGATTCGTTTGTTGGAACAACAAACCAAATCAATGTTTCTAACCTTAACACAGGTGTTTACTTCCTTGAAGTGACAAGTGAAAACGGAACTTGGACGTCAAGAATCATTAAGAACTAATTCACGTTGAATTAAACAAAAAGAGGGGCCATTTGGCCCCTCTTTTTGTTGCATTGAAGTTTTGTTTTAGCGAACAATAAACTGCTCAGAAGCAGAACTATTTCCTTGCTCTAACTTG
>CALCGD010000034.1 GCA_937900875.1 uncultured Flavobacteriales bacterium | reverse complement strand
GATTCTCGTTCTCATTCTGAGTTTTATTTAAGCATCGAAGCAGCTAATCAGTACGATGATTTATTTGATTTCGAAAAAAACAACAAGGAGACTGTAGAATTGAGATTCAATCGGCACATGTTTAAAGATTTGACAGCACTTGATAATCTAAAGGAAGGTGATCCATTCACAGTAATTGCTTTCCTAGATTCAGAACAGTCCTATTCCCTCAGTGCAAGTGTTGATTACTTTGAGTTAGGAACGAAATATTTCGAAAAGCTTGACTATCCACAATCACTGATTAGAGAAGAGAAGAATGGTTTAATTGAACTAAATGAGTTGGGAGAAAAACTATATCAATGCTTAAATGAACAAACTGATTTTTCCAAGGCCTTTTTGCAGTGTTTTAACAACATACCATATGATACTATTTTGACAATGTTTAAAAATGATGCAGGCATGCTAAATAATGTAGCCTGGGTAATTTCAAATAGTTCTGAAAATAAAAGTGATTTGATGTCCGCTCTCAATATGGTTAAACGAGCGACATTCATTCAGTTTGAAACTGACCACAATACTTTAGACACCTATGCATTTGTTCTAAACAAGTTAGGCAACTTGGAAGAAAGTAAAGTTGTCCTACGTAAAGCAATGCAATTGGCCAACAAGATTGGAGATGTTGAAGCTGCAAAAAAATATGAAGAAAGGCTTTTAACAGAATAAAAGATGAGCACATTCTTCAAATGCACCAACAATAGCTGCGCACTGAGCGCTTCAGGAGCATCTTTTCCAACTCATATTACTAACTTTCCATATCTAACTTGAACAAATAATTATGGCAGCAAAGGTATTTATGGTAGATTACAAGTCACAAGCAGACTATTGCGTGTTTTTTGTAGATTATTCTAGCCAACAGAAAAACCATCAAATTATAGCAGGAGGTAAACTGGTTAACTATGCTTCACAGGCAGACTGCAAAGTGTTTATCGTTGATTATAAATCTCAAGCTGACATTTGCATTGAAAGGAAAAATTTTCCTAGGTAAAAACTTTTTGTTGAAAAAGTAGATTGACTAAAGTAACCCTAGTAAAAAACCATTTACTATCCCACTCTACTGAAAAATTGTTAATACCAACTTTGGAAAATTTTGAATATTAATACTCAGCATAAAGTGGTGATATTATGACCCAATGAGATTATCGATTGAGTAATACCAGTCTGTGATGGCTTCGTCCATTTTCTTATCGCGAAGCTGACTAGTTCCCTTATCTCAACTTCATTTCATTCATTGTGCGCTCCAAACACTACCCCTTACGTATCCTGTAAAGTTGGTAAGTGTTGTAGGTGTTGAGCATATTGGAGTAACCCAGTTTTGAGTCAATACCCTCAATTCCATCCCCTATGCCACTCACAGAATCATCCAATCGGCTTATTTCAGTTGCCAAACTTGTTTCCAATGTCTGTAGTTCCGCTGTTATGTTGCCTTCAACCTCTTTGAGTACATACATTAACTGCTCAAGCTTTGTATTGGTACGGTCAAGTTTATCTCCAATGTTATCCAGACCGTCTTTTACTTGTTTTTCCCACGTATTCTGCAAAATCCCAAAGCTGTCCAGTTTCTCATAAATATCAAAGAATAGAAACTTGTCATCATCCTTCAATGCCTGAACCATCATGCTGCCAAAAACAATAAGCCTGTTGATGTACTGATACCTTTCTACAATAAAATTGGATTGTTCTTTTGTTTCTTCTAACAGTTGGTCGTACGCTGAAGAATTTTTTCTGGTTTTTAGTTTTGTCAGAACACACCAACCACCTTTAAGCTTAACTATTTCTTTCGTTTCAGATTCTATGTAGTTCTTAAGCCTAATAAGTTTGTGTAGGATTTCCGGGTCTTCGTTGTCTATAACGACAGAATGTTCTCTGAGTACTTTGCTGTACAGATTAATCTCTGGCTTTTTCAACGGCTTGAGAGCTGCCTTTACTTCTTTAATTAATGTTTCAGTCTGTTGTCTGCGTTTGTCTATCTGTTGTCTGCGTTTGTCTATGGCATTCTGTTGCTCTCTGTTACCTCTTTGCCTATCACTTTCTTTAAATCCCGTTTCTTTGAAATTTCTTTCCTCTTCTTCATTTATTTTTCTAGCTCTTTCTTCTCTCTCTTTCTTTCTCGCCTTTGCATCAAACCTTTGTTCTATTGCATCTCTCTTACGTTGCTCTTCTGCGTAACTTGCCTCCCAAGATTTCCATATCAAGTGGGTAATCAGATATGACAATAGAAAGCTCCCTTCAAACAAGTAAAACCATACTTCTTCGAAAATATCAGCACTTACTGTAAACCAAAAAATCACAACGTTTAATATGATGTAAATCCCGATATACAAGCCGCCTTTGGTAATGTTCATAATGGCTAAATTTTACATTCGAAATAAAAAACAGTGCAAGAATCAACGAGATTAAAACTATTTGCTGTTTGTTCTGCAGTTGGAATTCTCTCTGCTAAATTAATTAGATTGGCGATAGAACATCGCTCTATACTACTTGATTGCTCCCCAAATTTCTTCTCCACAATTCTGTTGAGTGTCATATTTCATCTTGACAATTTTAATTTTGCAGATTCTCTCGGAAAGGCTGTTTTGGCGTCTACCACACTACACCTAATTTACGAGTTGATTCAAATTGTGTTACCGGGGTTCACGTATGACCCAAATGACCTTTTGGCATCCGTTGCTGGAGGCCTCGTTCTTTACCTTATCGGTAAACCTTGAGAAGGTTTCCATCTCGCTTTATCCGACACCCACCGCCCCGCGTTCAGAAAATACACCTAAGAACTCATCAGAGGGCTTGAAAGGCTCAAATGCTTTGGCGCAAGCAAAAAACACCTCTTTGGTCATTAGCCATCGATAGTATTCTCAAAGTAGAGATCATGTGACTCCGATACTGTTTTTTTTTTCAAATCCATCCTCTCACTAAATTTTTCCCTTGAGGACAAAAATCGCTATTGAACTAAGAAGTATTACAAGAACAAGCATTTTGAATCCAAGGTGAATTGAACTTAAACCAAACAGATCCAACGCATCGGTAACTGCAGACAGAACACTCAAAAAGCCCAGAATAAGTAATGCGCTATTGAGACGCCTTGAACTTGTTATTTCATTCAAGCTATGCAGTGCCTCAACACTATCCTTCACATCACGTATCAATAACTCAATGGAGAATACGCGCTGCAACTCCGAAAAGAAACCCGAAATCTCCGTTGAATCGGAAATATGATAAAATTCTTGCTGTACTCTTGTCAGTGTCATGTCCTTGAGTTGAGAATTGGCAGAGGTCATGAGATACTGCGGCCTGTTCGATGCAAACCCAGCCATTATGTCTATCCTCAGCTTAAATACCTCCCTCTGATTCAAAGCAATGAGGAAAGCAGGGAAGTACTTATTGAACATCTCACCCAGTATCTGACCATCAAAAACCAATGCACCCTCATTCAGCACAGCACTTCTTCCCAAATACGGAATAGCAGATTGCTTAATCTCATCAAACTCAAATTCGTAAGATGTTGGTGGGTATCGAAGCAACCGATAGATCTGCGTATCAGAAAGTGTGTTGTTTCGGTTGAAAAAGTGCAAGCAAATGAACTTGTCCCCCAGCCAATCCAAACTTACCTCATGACTTTTGAAACCACCTATTACCTCCTCTGCAAGATTATACTTTCGATCATCTAAACTGATATCAAGTTTACAATCCCTGACATCGTCAAACCCATGATATCTGAGTGCCCTTGTCTGATACAATTTATCGACAAACTGCTCAATGTTCTCAGTACCAGACCAAACCAAACGAAATACGACATAACCAATGGAGACTGGTTCTTCAGTCTTAAAATCTTCGAACAGGGTATTATTAAACACGATTAATGGCTGAAAAAACTTCAACCCGCACTGAATTCGACCATTCGCAACTAAATCACATTCTTTACCAATTATTTCATCGAAAGCATGTAAATGATAGAAAGATAGAAACCGAGCATCATTGGGTTTGGAATTTCCGATGCAATGATTGCTCACGAATGGTAGGTAATGCACTGTGCTGACGAACTTCTCATTTGTTTCAGTGCACAAAGGGGAGACAACTAACTTACTCCTTACTGATGGCCGCACCTTGAAAGGCACTACCAAAACAGTGCTACCAATTTTCTGCATACGCTCGCTTTGCTTTAACTTGTTCGAAGTGACTTTCTCCATCTTCCAACACCATCGCTGTTAACTTATTGCCAAAAACACAACCAGTATCTATACCAACAGCGTGAGGAAATATTTTCACCTCATTAAAAGGCTGATGACCGAACACCACCTTTCCATGTTCACCCAAATATGCATCTGCCCAGTACCTCATATCGGGAGTCTCCACATCAAGGCCAAGGAACATTCCCTTTCCAGTGACATTCCTCGTCATGGTCAGCAAGTGATGGTTGTCCTTTTTTGACCTCCTCTCATAAGAAATTGATTCACTACCCGCTAAGCCAATGTTAGCGCATATACCTCCGTGGACCAACGTCAGTTCTGAATCATTGACGAATCTAAGCAAAAAACCACTACGGAGAAATTCAACGTCCAATTCGGAGAGATCACTTGCCAGCGACTCATAATTCTCAACCCCTTTCATTGTGGAAATGGCGGCATCATCATTTCCCAGATGCTCATAAAACCGCAGGAATTTATCCTCATGATTTCCAACGATGAGGGTTACATCCAGTTGCTGACTCAATGTACTTGCTAATCTAACGACTGCTGCAGAGTCAGGTCCCTTGTCTATGAGGTCACCAATGAACACTAACCTGTCATTCTCCCTCAGGTTAAGTCTGTCCATCAAAACGATCAACTCATCAATACAACCATGCACATCTCCAATGATAGCTGTTCTACTCATTCTGCTCCTTCGCTTTTTCCCAACTTTATCGCTGAACCCTGGTAAGATTTTCCATATCGACTCATCCTACAGCCACCGCCCCACGTTCAGAAAAAACATCTAAGAACTCATCAGATGGCTTGAAAGGCTCAAATGCTTTGGCGCAAGCAGCAAACTCAATACCGGGCATAGGTTGTAGAAGTTCGCTATTCTGATGCTCACCACTCAACGGAAAACGATACTGCCCTACCCTGTAGGTGAATACCCATTTTATGTTGGAAGGCGGTGTCCATTCGCCATCTGGCTTCTCCTCCTCATCGTACGTAGTGAACCAATCACTGATGCTTTTACTGCTATCTGAAACAGCCGCATCATCCAACCCGTCCACAAAGACAACCAAGTTGCCCGATCTGTAATTCTTAGGTATTCTCAAATGCTCAGAGAGTAACTTCTGAAAAAGATGAACGGCATCGACATACCTGCTAGGCATACGTTCAAGTTTTCGAGCTACGAGGCTATCTTTCTCAATATCCAATAAGTTGAGCCGCTTGGCCTGATACATAAAATGATACAACACGGCCTGCAGGTTATTGAACTGCCCCGAACCACAGAAATGATAAAGGGTGGGAACCGAGTTATCATGCAATTCCTTTACGAGCCCGGCCATGAGTGCGCCTTTACCCATACCGGCCAACGAGTACACAGGGAATATGGTTGTACCATCTTCCTGGCCGCACCATTTTACCAGCTCGTTCAACTCTTTTTCGCGACCAATAAGACACTCGTTGTAATAATCCAACCTTGAAGTATGGTCAAACTCCTGCCCAACACTGCTATTGACAGCCTTGACAAATGGCTCAAGCAGCCCATCAAAATGTTGCTCGGGCTTTTGACTTTGCTCGTTACCCAGAAAGGTATTGAGGAGTTTTGCGGTCTGCTTGCCCTCATACAGCCCTTGAAACACATAGGGTAGTCCATCCTTCTCTCCTTTCTGCAAGAAGGGGTGCAATGGCACCGCTCCGCTATTGGTTTTCCAGAGGTATCCCCCCCCGTCATGTTCCAGTGTGCCGCCAGCAAAAAGCGCTTTCAATTCTGCCATCTCATCAAGCATTACAACCGACTTCATTAGCTGTTTAAGGCTTTCTTCCTCCAAGGCAATATCACCATGAGCATACTTGTTTCTGAACGTGACAAAACGCTCCAATAGGGATTGCCCGTTGGCTGATTTCTTTTTCTCCAAAGGCTTTGTCCATTCTGAACCATCCACGGCACAGAACTGCCACATGTTGCGCCAATTGGTATCAGAAGGCAGTACTTCTCTCAAATTATCCAACACCTGCCGCATGAACATCATATCATTGGTGGGGTCACCATCGTGCAACTTTCTCCCAAGTTGGATCAGCGCACCCAACCTTAGATAGAGTGTCCCCATTCCAAGACCTGCCATGAAATAGTTGTTGAGCTCTGTTCTGTCCTCGTTGATGAGTTGGAGTAGGGTTTCATTCAATCCCTCTGTTTTACCTAGCTTTTCTCTGAATGTTCTGTAGCGGTTCAGGTAGCGTTCTATGGGTGTATTATCTTTCATTATGTAGCGGGTTTGGGCAATGCGATATGCGTTAAAATCATCATTGGGTCAGTGCCATGTGGCGGTAATCCAAGGTGGAGTCGCGCCTACCAAGGTGAAGAAAAACATGGCTCGACTCGGTGTACTCCTTTGGATATCCGAATAACGGGTGCAATTCGTCCATCTCAAACTTTACGCGCTTTGTATGGAAGAATGGAGCAAGAATGGCCATTGCCTCGTGCACCAATTCGGTGTTCAACTCATTTTCTTTGGCATACCGCAGAGCAGCCACCTCACTCCCATTGGCAATCAGGTGTTTGAGCTTGTCCATCAGTTCTACCAAGTCACTGCCTCCACCCTCTGTGTCTGCATCTTCCTTAAACCGCAGGTAGTTACGGGTTACGCTATCCAACATTTGCTGATCAGGCATTTTCACCTTACCCTTATTAACGGTAATACTTGCGTTGAAGTAGCGCGATAGATTACTATGATGCCACCCCACAGCAATGAGTGGAATACCTGCGGTGTACAACTGGTTGACCAGATGCAGAAGATGCTCTGAACTGAACATTGCCGTATGCACCGCCCCAATGACCACCACAGGGCGTTTAGGCAAGGCGGCAAGCTTGGATGTATGCTTTTTCAATTCGCTTTCTTTCAGCAGCCATTTTTCTCTCAACCATTTTGGGCTTTCCCCTAAAAGTTCTGCCACAGTGGTTGTTAAAGCCTGTTGCAGAAAACTTGCAGAATAGGCCACCCCATCGGCATTCAATCTGTAGCATACTGGGGTAAACCGCTCAGTATCTATAGCCTGCACAAC
>CALCGD010000033.1 GCA_937900875.1 uncultured Flavobacteriales bacterium | reverse complement strand
CTGTAGAAGTCAACTAATTCGGTAACAGAACAGTAAATGTTTTGCTATGCGAATAAACACGAACGATTTAACACTTCAACGGAACTATATAGAGAAGTTCCGTTTTCTTATAACTGAGTATGAACAAATCAAGTCTAAGAGCCATCCGATCTTCAAAACGGTTACGGAGTTCTGCGCAGCTCATGACACTGACAGGAAGAGTTTTCTCAAGTATTATAATCGGTATAAGCAATCAGGAAAGGAGATAGATTTTCTGCCTCAGAAGCGCGGCCCGAAGTACAAAAGCCGAAGACCTCTAGCCTTTATCGAGAACAAGGTTGCCGAGCTTCGAGAGAAAGGAAACAACCGTTATGAGATTGTCAATATATTGAAGCCCAGCCTCAAAGGACACACGCCTTCGCCCTCTGGGGTTTACAATATCTTGAAACGCAAAGGAATGAACCGCCTTACACCTGTTATGAAGAAAAACAAACGTAAAATCATAAAAGAACGTGCTGGAGAAATGGGGCACATAGATGCCCATTATCTGAGTAAAAGCATTGTAAAAGGCGAGAGCAGAAAGCGATACTTGGTCTGTATTGTTGACGATTGCACCCGATTGGCCTGGGCAGAAATCGTATACGACATCAAGAGTATCACGGTCATGTTTGCAGCACTCAAATGTCTCAACATACTGGCCGACAAATATGATATACGCTTTGAAGAGATGCTCTCAGACAACGGTCCAGAGTTTGGTCCACGGGTCAGCAAACAGAAAGAGCACCACCCCTTTGAACGGCTTTTAATGGAGTTGAACATCAAGCATCGTTACACTCGCCCATATCGACCTCAAACCAATGGAAAGGTTGAGCGGTTCTGGAGAACGATAGAGGATGATATGCTACGAGATACCCACTACGACAGCGATGAGGAACTCAAAGAAGAACTCCTTCAATACATGTATTACTACAATGAAATAAGACATCATCAAGGTATAAATGACATTCCTATTAACTTTAGAAAATCGTTACCGAATTAGTTGACTTCTACAGTAATGACCAGCAACCAATGCCCGATAGGTTTCGGGGTCGTTGAGTTCTGAGCCAACAGATAGTTGGTAGGCTTCTAGGGTTTCGAATCCTTTGCTGATGGCATCGTAATAGGTGGCTGCATCTGCAAAACCTTTGGTGCTAGCGGCTTTGTAGTGCGTTAGTTCATCATAGCCATCGGCATCAACCGTTAGCAGGCCGCCTTTGTGGCTCATGCCAAATTGCTGCACCTGCCCATTGTTGCCAAAGCAATAGATGGTGGGTATGCGGTGATCTTCTGCAAAGCGCAGAAATTCGGCCAGTCCGTTCAATTCTAGCAGTAGTTCGGCTTTAGATAGTGTGGCGCCATAATGGCGCCATTTAAATTCGGTTCGTAATGCCATGTCAGTCGAGGTCTATGGTTTTTCTTTTGTGCACAAGTGTTTCCTCTTCGGTTAGGTAGCGCGCAAGTGTTTTGGAGTCTGGCAGGACAAAGGTCATGATGGGGGTAGTGGGAAAGTAGCTGCCGCTTGCAATCCACTTGCTAAGCACTTCCCACGTATCGTCTGGAAGCAATTCGTGGTCGTGGAGCAACTGCCACAGGGCGGGGGTTTCCATGATGCCCACTTTCACCACTGGTCGTATCCCCTTCTGTAGGTTAGCGCTCCATTGCAATTCTGGCACCTCGTCTAACTCCCTTTGCAGTCGCACAGAGAATTCTTTCAAACCTTCTAAATTCCATGTGCCCGTACAATAGGCTGTTTCGTTCTCGGCCGGTTGTGTGAGCGGAATCAATTCGTTGAGTTCCTTGCGTAGCGGGGCTAGCTGCTCGCGTACCGAAAGCACTTGATTGCTATTCAGCGAGTTGATGTTAGGCAGTTCGCACAGGGTGGTCATTTCCAACCCATTCAATAACGCATCAGACACAGAGCCAACAAGCGTGAGCACATCGGTAGCTTTAATACTATCCTCCTTTAATTTGCACGACAGCAATTCTGACAGCTCGTATTTGGGGTCCTTCTCTCCCGCATCCTTATCGGCATA
>CALCGD010000032.1 GCA_937900875.1 uncultured Flavobacteriales bacterium | reverse complement strand
CCAACCCAATTTGTTCATAGAGAAAATGTAGCTCGTTTTCTGATCTGCGATGTAGTTGTTTTGGCCTTTTTCAACGGAGAAAACGTCTCGGTGCCAGGTAAGTTCATTTTGCTTGAAGAAATTAACGGTGAAACCGTCTATTTCGAAGCTTGTATCTCTAGCTATTTTTAACCCAGTACCTGCCCAAGCAACTCTGGCTACCGCGGCTTGAACTGAATCGGGAACATCATCGATGTTGGGAAATTCGAGCACGCTGTACATCACATTATGTGCTCGTTCAAACACCAAGTCTATTGCTTCGCTTTGCTTATCAACTCCATTAATTGCCTTTAGTGAAAGTGCAACTGGGTTGCGCCATTCGACCACGGAAGAATCGCTGCTTCCTTCAAACAAAGACATGTTTTCTAAGACCGAATCGGTAGGCAACATTACCTGTACGGCTTTCGTTTCTGCAATTGCTAACTGACTATCACCAGATGTAGCATTCAAATAAACCATTCCGCCTGTTTCAAGTGGCTTGCCATTGAATTTGGTTTGTAGGTTAGCCATTACCCATTGCGCTGGGAATAAGGCTTCTTTTAGTTCGAGTTTGACAGAATCGGTAACGGGATTCCCATTTCCATCCACAAATGTGTTTTTGTTGATTCTAATTTTTGTTCCGAACTGACCACCTAGGATATTATCGACAGAGTTGTCGATGAGAAAAAATTCGGAAGGCAAATTTTCTGCTCCAAGCACATCGCTAAATAATTGTGCAGCATTTTCTGCGGCTCGTGCTTGTTTTTCGGCAGGAGTTTCTGGTGTGCAAGACCACAAGAAGATTGAACAGAGTAGAAGTAAAGGGACGTTTTTCATGATAGGGGTATTGGATTATTCGGACCACACAATACTAAGTGTTTCATTGTTAGAATGAAAAAGCCGCTTAAAGATCAAACATTCGTTAACATTTTCAATCGCTCACTTTCTGGCCAAATTCGTTTGCAGTTTTCAATGGCAGAATCAATGGCATCTTCATGCGAACCAATATCTCTCGTGTAATCTCCTCCAAAGTAGATGTTGTGCGTGCCCTGTACTTTCTCTAGTTCCTTTTGAGCACGGAAGAAGTCAGGTGTTTCGCAGGGTAACCACCATTCAGAAACGTGATGCACATTCTTCGGGTCGTCTCCTTCGTTAATGTAGCTGTCAAACACATTTTGGTTTGTGTTCCAGCCATCCCAAATAGTTGCATCGGCATGATTGCCTTTGTTTAGCACGTTTACAACGCTCCAATCCTTTCTGTTGGGAGGCATAAAATCGGTATCGCTATGTGTTGCTACCGTTGCCAAGTAATAGTTGAATTGAGATAAAGCTTTCTGTACTTCAGGTATATGCTCAGTGTCTTTGAGTATGATGCTAGCGTCTCTTGCGCCTGCAGTGATAATGAGTTTATCAAATTCAAACTCCCTTCCTGATGTGGTTTTTACACTAACCGTTCCTCTAGCGGTATTGGGCTGAACGAAATGTACTCCATCCTTGATTACAAGCTCGGTGTTTTGAAGCGTGTCCGCCATCATTTTGACGTAATGCTTTACACCTCCTCGCATCACCTTCCAATCGAAATATTTGATTCCGCTGGGTTTATGATAAACCATATACTTCATCAGCGGATAAACAGAAAAGTCTTCTGTTTGATTGTGGGGACTGCCCCAAACGCCTGAAAGTGTAGGCATTAGAAATTCTGACCTTTGTTTCTCGCTCAGATTCAAACGGTTCATGAAATCACGCAGCGTCATGTCTGTTTCATGATTCTCAACAATCTTTTGAGCTTCATTCACCACCTTGTTCATGGTCAGCAATTCTGGCAGCACATGTGGTTTCGTAAACATCTGCACAATCCTCCTGAACGTAACAGGCGGCATGGCGTTCACCTTTCCAGTTAACCGGTTGTAATAAGTCATAGATAGTGGCACCCAATCAAATGGGATACCCACCAATTCTAAAAGCTTGTTGAAATGCGGGTAAATAGAAGGGGAGAACCAGTTGGCACCATCATCTACATGATGCATAATGCCGTTCATTTCAACATCAACAGTGTGGGTGTTCCCGCCTAAATAGTCCTTCTTTTCTATAATGGTGAGTTCGTGCCCTTGATCTAATAACCAAGCGGTGCACATGCCAGCTCCACCTGAGCCAATAATTCCAATCTTCAAGTTCTATTCTTTAATTGATAGAGCGCCAGAAGGGCATTTTTCAACTTGTGCTTGAATTTCACTGGATGAAACCTCACCCATCTGAATCCAAGGTTTCTCACGTGGTTTGAACACCGTAGATAATCCTTTGGCACACTCTGCGCAATGAATGCACATATCTGGCTGCCACAGAATGGTTATTTCTCCGTTTGTGTATTCCTTTTTCATACTTGAAAATAACGAATCAGTTTACAACCAGCTTACCTGTAGATTGCCAAGAACCATCTGACACTTGGTACAGATAGAATCCTTTTGCAAGTCCATTTGAACTTACAGAGAACTTACCTGATGTTCCGGTTACGTTATAAACCAAACGTCCCGTTCTATCAAAGATTTGAAGTTCGTAAACCGCGTTTCTACTTGGCTTTAAAACTTCAATAGTAGCTTCATTTGAGAACGGATTTGGATAAACTTTTACTCCCTTGTTGTTCACAGCCTCTTCAATTCCTACAGGAACATATTGTTCACAACCGAAAGGATTCGTACTTAATTTCACGAACATGTCATCGAAATAGCTGTCGTTGTCGGTTCCTGCATTTCTTGTTCCCATTAATAACATTCTAGCATAAGCCGTGTTTGCAGGAACTGGAGCAAATTCGGACATGTAGGTCCAATCTGATGTTTGATTTCCGAAGGTTGATGTTCCGGCAAGCATAGTATTACTTGCATTGTAAAACTCAACCTTGAATTCTGGTCGGTCATCACCAGCGTAATCGCTTAAGTATCCACCAAAATTCAAGACTGCATCACCAGCATCAATGGCGGTTTGATATGCAGTAATGTCTACGTCTTGATGTCCTTCTCCATATGCATTATCCGTACAAACACCACCAACAGCAAAGAGTTTGCTTCCGGTATAAGCATTGTTTCCTGCACATTCTCCGCTGTTTATAGATTCAAAAGACCCTTGGTCTTGTACCCAACTGTTTGTTCCGTCTTCTGCACCGCCATTTAGCAATAGGTTTGCGGTGAGAGAAGAACCTGTGGTTTGAAACATATTTGCAGATGACCATTCGCTCCAAGCCAAACTACGGTCTCTATAACGCACTTGCCAGTAATAGGTAGTGTTTGCCTGAAGGACGTTTACTTCTTGGTCAACCATGTTGTTTCCTGCCATGAGGTCAATATCGAAATACCAATTCTCGTGCTGATACCACTCGTCATAAATAACGCTAGAGAAGTTGGCGTCTGTTGCTATTCGCCATTGCGTTGCGCCATGCAAATCACCTTCTTGGTCAGAGAATTCGCTACCAAGAAATACGATACAGTCGGGTGTGAGAACATCGTTTTCAGCGGGAAAAATTCCAGTTGGAGTGGTAGGCGCTGGATTGTTGAATTTGATAAGAACGCTGTCTTTCAACACGTTTGTTACCAATCCATCTTCATAACTACCGTGGCTTAATCTCTTAAGAAGGAATTGAGGATCCGCACCTGCTTGAACTTCCATTGTTACGTAGCCAAAATCATCATCGCTGCGGCTGTATTCTTCATAATCTTGCTGCGCAAATTCACCCCAATTATCAATTGCTCCACCAGCGGTAGCAACATTAACCATCAGGTGATTGTGTTCCTTGCTTTGACCACGAGAATAACCGTGAGTGTGTCCGAAAAAGTGAACGCTTGGCTTGCCTGATGCGTCAGAAAAGTTTTCAAGTAGCGTGATTACATCGCCAGTATACGCAGTGTTTCCAGCTATCCATAATTCAGATTCATAAGGGTGATGCAGCTGTGCAAATACAAAGTCAATATCTGGATCTGAAGCTGCTTCGTCCAAAACAATTTGAAGCCAATCCAGTTGTGCTTGAACGCGATATCCGCCATTAGACTCAAGTCCAATTAAGCGCACATTTGAATAATCCTTGTACCACCAATGTTCTGGATAATCATTGGTCATGGTTCCATTCATTGGTAAATTGAAGTATTGAAAGAAATACGGTGTATTTCCCTCATGATTTCCAGGAACTGGGTAGAGTGGAACGTAGCTAAGAAGGTCCTCAGCTGGCTCAAAAAAAGTGGACGCCCAAGAAGAATAAACGCTTCCTGTTTGAACCAAATCTCCCGGGATTACGAAATACGCGAGATGCTCGGATAGGTCGCTGCCAAATTTTTGAGTGATATAAGGAATAAGGTTGTCGTCAACAATATCGTTGAATACCGTGGTGTGCTGCCAATCTTGCTGCATGTCGCTCATTGCAACAATATTGAACGAGGCGTTCGAAGATTTCAGGGGAGGAGTACGAAAATGGTACATGCTGCTTTCCGTATTCCCAGTTACTGCTTTATAATAATACCTGGTTGCTGGCTGAAGACCGGTAAGATTTGCATCGCAAACGCGTGAATTACCAGAGCCCGTAGCTAATGTTGCCTGAACGGTCGTTCCTAATGAAGTGGTTGTTCCATATTGTACTTCAGAAGCAGCAGCAGTGCTCGTTTCCCACATGACGTGCATAGAGGTGGGTTCTGCATTCTGCAAATATGGTTTTACCACAATGCTTTGGCTGAATGCGCTGGCTGTGATTAGCAGAAAAGCAAGGGTTGAAAGAATTCTCATGTCGTAATAAGCTTTGTTCAAAGTTAAAATTTACCCTAAGCGAAAATGGATATTAAAAGACATCCCAATCGCCAAGGGTTAGAAGCCAGTTTTGTTCGTTGATTAAATCTCCTTCCTCCAAATTGCTTGATGAGCGCGAAAGCAAATTCAATACTCTAGGGTTTAGTCTTTCTGGAATTTGAAAGAAACCGATTTTACGTAATGAAGAAAGGGCAGGAGCGAGGCCAGAAACAAACATCAGGTTGAACTTGAAATTTGTCAATTCTGGTCGAATCCTAACTTGATTAATCAGATGCATCAGCAAGTTTTCGTTGCCATTTGCAAAAGCAAAATCCATGATGAGGAGAGATGGATTTACCAACATTTCATCTTCTTTCACAACCACAACAGCCGTTAGCTTTCCAGATTCTCGAAGTGCTAGGATGTGATGTTTGCCTCGAACAGATTCTACATATCTCCAATTTAACCAAGCTCGATCTCGGATAAGGTGATTGCCGAAAGACCTACCGAAGTCTGAAAACAAATCTGCAATTTCATCCGTGATTTCGGTAACGGATTCCACAGCAGCATTAGTAAGTTTCGTTTCTCTCGAAAATAGGTTTATGACCGAGTCTACAATCCGCCCTGCAAATTTTTCCAATCCCAAAAGGTTGATTTTGGTTCTTAGAATTCCGCCAGAATCAACTAATCTGATGTACGCAGGTACACGGCTTACCTGCTTAAAGTTATTGTATTTAAGAAAGGTACGAATGCTCTTATCGTTCGGGAATGTGTAGATAATATCGACTTCTGAATTGTCGATATCAGCATTTGCAAACTCAGCCAATTGCCTAAAAAGCCCAAAGCCTCGGTAATGGGGGTTTACCGCTACATCCTGAATATTCCCAATCAGCTTTGGTTGACCATTGATGGAGCAGAAGTAAATAGGAATGTGATAGTACCCGATTATTTTATCAGCGTCCCAAGCGGCATAAACGTAACTCTGGCCGGTTGGCAGATTCTTGTACTGCCAATCCCAGTATTCCTGATTGTAAATCTCAACATTATGAGCTCCAACCTCGGTAAGAATGTTTCGTATTTCCGCTAGCAACTGAGGTTGCTGCGCACGCTCAATCCTTGAGAATCTCAATGCTATACTCATTGACTTCTCTTTGTTCTTTGTATTGCTTAACCACGTTGCTCACAGTATCAAACTTGAATTGCCCCAGCAACTTGTCAGTAAACGGAATCGTTTTACTCAATCGCGTGTAATGCGTGATTTTTGCCTTCCGTTCCATTTCAACAACCGGGTGGTGTGGGTCGTATTCCCACGGATGGATGTAAAACATATTCACTTTACCCTCTTTCGATCTTTGCTTCAATCCGTTACTGGTAAGCATGTACGGGAAAAGTCTGAAGTAAGCACCACCAATACCAAGATTCTTGGTAAGTAATTTGAAGGTAGAAACGGGAAACTCTGTAAGACCATTTTCCTTAATCGTGAAAATCTCATCTGGTGTTGTAGATATTCCGTAGCGCCATGTTTTAACTGGTGAAATGGAGCAGTCGATGGTGTAACCCTCTTCCTTTAAAATATCCAATGCCCAAAGCGACTTGTTGGTAATAGAAAAGAACGGTGCTCTGAAAGAGACAACCTCTGTACCCGAAATATCTTCGAGAATCTTCTTTGTCTTGCTAATTTCTTCTCTAAACGCATCACGACTCAAATCGTAAACCTTCTCATGAGAATAACCATGCGAAGCCATTTCGTGTCCAGCATCAGCAATCTGCTTAATTAGCTCTGGGTATTTTTCGCCAATCCAACCGAGTGTGAAAAATGTTGCCTTTGTATTGTGTTTTTCAAGAAGTTCTAAAAGTGGATCCAATCCTTTTCGGATGCGATCCGTGTGCTTATTCCAAGAGTCAAATGGAAGTTCTATTCCCTGATACCAATCTTCTAAATCTACGCTGAAAGCATTCATGAGGGGCAAGTTATGCAATTACCAAATTAATGTGGGGCATAAGGTTAGTTTTACCTTTCTCAATTGTTCATGAATCTACAATCAATAAAAACAAAAGCACCTGGAGTTTTAGCCTCTGTGGCTCTTGCTGTGCTTGCAATTTTTGTTGGCCAGTTTTTACATTCTCTGGGATCGATTATGCTAGCTCTTATTTTTGGAATGATTGCAGGCAACACTTTTCTTCAAGCCAACCATTGGAAACCAGGGTTGAAGTTCTCAGAAAAAAACATCCTAGAAATCTCAATCGTACTTCTCGGATTTGGGTTTGAAGTTAGCAACCTAGAAAAGTTAAACGTCAGCCTTGTATTAATCATTTTGGTCAGTATGCTTGTACTGTTCATTGCTGCAATGCTGCTCGGTAAAGCGCTTGGATTAAGTTCGAAATTAAGTTTGCTGCTAGGGGCGGGGAGTGCTATTTGTGGTTCTGCAGCTATTGCTGCTACCGCACCTTTAATAGATGCTGACGAGGCCGAGGTTGGATTGTCCATTGGCATCGTCAATTTACTTGGCGTAATCGGATTGGCGCTTCTGCCCGTAATCTATATGTTCTTGCATTTTTCAGATATTCAAATTGCAGTGTTGTTAGGCGGAACCCTGCAATCTGTCGGACACGTGGTGGCATCAGCCTTTGCAGTAAATGATGTAGTAGGAGAACTAGCTATGGTTGTAAAAATGAGCAGAGTAGTATTCCTCGTTCCAATGCTACTTGTCCTTTTTTTTCTGCGGAATAATAAAAATAAGGGTGGTAAGACCAGATTTCCACTGTTCATTTTCCTTTTTGTTGGGGCAGTTTATCTGGCTCAATTAGAATCGGTTTCTGAAGAATTATCTAATGCATTGTCACGAACAGGGAATTATTTGATGGCTGTGGCAATGGCTGCTATTGGCGTTGGTATTCACTTAAGAACGCTGGTAAAAATTAGCGGGAAAGGAATAGTACTTGGCTCTGCCTTATTCGTTCTTCAAATATTGATGTTTCTTGGATACGTAATCTTTGCACTCGGCTAATCAGTCGATTTTAAGCCGAAACCCCACGCCATGAACATTTTCAATATGAATTGAATCGTCTAACTTTAAATATTTACGGAGTTTTGAAATAAACACATCCAAGCTTCTGCCTGAAAAATAATCTGTACTTCCCCAAACCGAGCTTAAGATGAGATTGCGTTTTACCGTTTCACCTTCATTCTGACATAGTAATTTTAGCACGTCAGATTCCTTTTTGGTCAATTTTCGGTCTTCACTCACATGCTTTAGTAGCAGATTTGAAGGTTCGAAAACCAAGGATCCAATATTAAACTCGTTTTTTATTTGCCCTTCAGTGCTTGGATAACATCTACCTAGAATCGCCTTTACTCTCAGAAGAAACTCTTGGTTGCTAAACGGTTTTGTTATATAATCATCTGCACCAACCTGAAAGCCTCTAACGCGATCGGTTTCCATGGCTCTAGCTGTTAAAAAGATGATTGGCGATTGAGGGTTTATAGCCTTCAACTCTTCACCTAGCGTATAGCCATCTTTTTTCGGAAGCATTATATCTAATATGCTTAAATGTGGCTGAAACTCTTCAAAGATTATTGCAGCTTCTTCGCCATCTCGCGCCCACTTTACATGATACTTCTCAATCTCTAAAAGGTCGTTTACAACAAACCCGAGATTCTCATCATCTTCAACAAGTAGTATTCTAAACATCAGTTTGATTATTTCAAAAAAGGTAAGAATATGACGAACTCACTGCCGTGTGAGTTGCTATTCACATTCACCGTGCCATAGTGAGCCTCTACTAAGGATTTAACGTAATAAAGCCCTAACCCAAATCCTTTTACGTTATGAATATCTCCAGTAGGCACGCGGTAAAACTTATCGAAAATCTGTTTTCTGTGATTTTCATTAATACCAATTCCATTGTCTTTAATACTGATGGCTATACCGTTATTTGAATTGGAGGTTTGTATCGTTATTTGAGGGGTTTGAGCACAGTATTTTACGGCATTGTCCAACAAATTCCGGATAATGTTTGTGAAGTGTAATTCGTCTACTTTTAGTTCGGCCTTGTTAGCATCCAACTCAAAATTGATTATTCCTTTTTTCTCATCAAGTAGTATTTGAATACCTGCTGCCGACCTAACTATAAGTTCATTTACATTTTGAGTTGTGAGATTGAGGTCAATTTCACTTTTCTCAAACTGTGCCATTTGAAGCACTTTTTCTACTTGCAGTTTCAGTCTGTTGCTCTCATCAGCAATCATTTGGTAATAGCGAGCTTGTTTTACAGGGTCATTATCTAAACCTCCTGACTTCAATAATTCGGCTGAGGCCGAAATTGTAGAAATTGGTGTTTTGAACTCATGCGTCATATTATTAATGAAATCGTTCTTGATTTCAGATAATTTCTTCTGCTTTAGAATAACCCAAAGGGTGTAGGCAAAGAAGATAATAACTACTAAAAGAATGGATGAACTAAACAGCCAAATGGTCATCTGACTAATGAGGTAATTGTCCTTGTCAGGAAAGTAAACCCCGAAGTAATGACTATCTCTATCCCATGTTGGAATGACGGGTTTTTCGGAACGCTCGACTGGCTTTTCAGAAAGAACAACCATTCCTCCATAAACCAAACTATCGGTAAAGCAATCGTATATACTGTACTCAAAATTAGTTTTGATGTTTCTACTCCTGAACTCGTTGTCCAACAAGCTTTCTAGTAAATAGGGGTGAAGCGTATCGTTTGTGCTTACAATAAAATAATTGGACGAAAGTTGACGGACAGGCGGAACATCTGAAGAGTCCTTATTGAGAAGCATTATCTCTTGAGCAACCGATCGAAGTGCAATATTTACCCGGTCGTTAAACTCTCGCTCCCGTAAATCAAATGCTTTTTCCATCCAAAACAGTTGGGTTGCAAAAAGCCCTATAATGGAGACCATTGCTAATGCAATTACTATTCGAATTGTGCGTCTTGTCATTCTAGTGCGAAGATATTCTAACTATAGATATGTTGTGTTTGGCACGGCTGTTGAAATACAGGATTTGAATCAATAAACTTGAAAACATGAAAAAGTCAATTCTAGTATTAGCTATGGCATTTTGCGGAACTTTCGCTTTTGCTCAAAATTCAATAGAACGAGTAGATATTATTCAGAAGAAAGCCGTAGGAGCTAAAATGGCGAAAGCTTCTCCAGAAGCAGATGCTAAGAGCGCCCCTTCAAATGGGATATCAATTATTGAGAAAAAACAGATGAAATCTGCAACCAAAACTAATTTGCCATTACTGAATGCAGTTGAGCCAAAAGCAGCAACTGGAGTTCAATCCAACTCGGTGAATAAATAAAACCATGTTGGTTATCGACAAAAAAAAGGCCCGACTGTTAGTTGGGCCTTTTTTGTTTTAATCCAAATAAATCAGACGATTAACTGGCCGGTATTTCCCAACAAGTAATCCACCTCGGCTGGTTGCTTCTGTAAGAGGAGGGCTGTAAAGTTTGTCGAGCATTATAGTTACCATACCAGAGTCTACTTGAAGAAGTTTTAACGAATCGATAGTAATCGTTGTAGCATTCAATGTGTCCACAAAAAATTTTCTGTCATCAGAATCTCCTTCTCCAGCAAGTGTAATTCTTGCCGTTTCAAATGAATCTAGGGGCAATCCTTCCCACATGAAATAGTTCACTTCGTCAGAATGGAAGAGTGTGTCATCAATAACAGCAGGGAAGTCGATGTCTCTAAGTCCGATTGAATTTGTAAAAACGTTACCATCCAAATCAGTCCAAACAAATTCAGCAGTAGATTTTATGCCTGAAAATTGCAGTTCGTAATAAGCGGACTCTGATACCCAAGACATTTCCATTCCTTCAACACTTACTACACTTGGGTTGGATAGCTCCAAATGAGTGCCGATTTCACTACTGAACCTAAATGTTGCAGTGGCATAGGTTACGTCCGCATTCTGGTCATAAAAGAGTTCGTAATAGGTCCAAATTTTGTCTTGGTCAACCTTGCTGGATACTTCCTTTTTACAAGCAGTAAATGCAGCTGCAATTGCAATAAAAATTAGTGTCTTTTTCAAATTAAACTGTGTTATTAATTGATGGTTACCAAGTTTTTTTAGAGTGCTCGTATGTCACAAAGTTGAGGTTTTTAACCGAACATATGTATTCTACGAATTGTCGTTTTGTGAACACCAAGTCTTGCGAGATGTACGTAGTTTCAGGGTCAGACGCATTTGTAATTAACATTACAAACTTTAATAAATCTGTAAGCAGCACTATTAACAGTCACTTTGAAATATTACTTTCAGCAGCGATTTAACTGAATTCGAACTTATCCAAATCAATAAATGAAAAAGAACTTCTACTCAATTTCTGCGGTGGTTGCCTGTTGCCTTTTAGGTCATGCAAGTTTTGCGCAGGTATCATTTACCAATCAGGTTTCCGAACTTACAGACCCTACCCATTACAGTGGCGTAGCGGTTACTGTTAATGACGTTAACAACGATGGACTGGATGATATTGTTATTCTAGACAACGCCCGCGATTTAAAAATTGAGTTTCAGAAAATGGATGGCGTTTGGACCTCCATGACTGGTGGCGAAATGGATGGCGGAAACGCATGGGGAATGGCGGTAGGAGATGCTACCAATAATGGGCACAGCGATGTATTCTCCGGTTTGTTTGGGGGGCGACCTGATTACGCGAAGGCAAATGGAACGGGAACAGCTTACACTATTTCTGAATTGCCGACTTATTCTCTCGCTACCCAGTGCGTAAATCTAGCAGATATGGACGCGGATGGTGATATCGATTTCTTTTCTTGTGGAGATACTGGACCTAGTGGAATTTGGGCAAATGATGGAAACGGAAACTTTACTTATTCTGGAGATGCAATTATTCCAATGACACCGACAGGAGGATGGGATGGTTCTGGAAATTATGGCTCAACGTTTACTGATTACGATTTGGATGGTGACTTAGACCTTTATATAACGCATTGCAGACAGTCTGTTAGCAGTTCATCAGATTTAAGAAGAGTTAATCAAATGTTTGTGAATGATGGAAATGGCAACTACGCAGAGGATTTTTCAAACGTTAATCAATTAAGAATCGGAGCTCAATCATGGTCTACGGATTTTCAGGATATGGATAATGATGGTGATTTTGATGCCTTCATGACGAATCATGATGTGGACAATATGCTTCTAAGAAATGACAATGGTGTGTTTAACGATATCTATGACGGTTCTGGTTTAGATATGTCTGTTGGAACACCAATTCAAGGTCTTATGAGAGATTTTGATAACGATATGTATGTTGATATTTTGGTTACGGGGTCGGATAACACAACAACTTATGCTCTTTACATGAACAATGGTAATAACACATTTACACGTGTTGACGGTGTATTTGGTAACTCTGGACTTTACAGCCCAGCTATTGGAGATTTGAACCACGATGGATTTATTGATGTTTACGGATCATACGGTACTATCTACACTAACCCGTCTAATACTCCAGATGCAGTTTGGATTAATGATGGAAATGATAACAACTGGTTGGCTGTGGATCTTGAAGGAACCATTTCTAACCGAAGTGCAATTGGTGCTGTGGTAAGAATGTACGGTCCTTGGGGACAGCAGGTAAGAGAAGTTAGATCAGGCGAGAGCTACGGTATCTGCAACTCTCTTATTTCTTATTTCGGATTAGCTCAGAATACTCAAATTGACTCTGTGGTAGTTGATTGGCCTTCTTCAGGAATTCATCAGGTAGTAGAGAATCCATCTCCAAACCAATTTCTAACCATTATTGAAAACCAATGTGTGGCGCCAGAAGCGTTTATAACGACTAATGGGCCTACACTGCTATGTCAAGGTCAGACGTTAGACCTTATGGCACCTGCTGGTAGCGGATATGCCTATGAATGGTCTGATGGTTCTCAAGCACAGCAATTGAGCATTGCTACTGCAGGAACGTATATGGTACGTGTAACTGATACTAATGGAGGCCCAGGATGTTCGTCTGTTTCAGCGGCTATTCAAGTAGAAGTATCTCCAGATGAAACACCTGAAGTTACAGTTGTTGGAGACCTTAGCTTTTGTGAAGGGGGTAGCGTAATGCTTACTTCATCTGAGGCTAATGCTTACAATTGGTCAGGAGGATTGGGAACAACCCAAAGTGTGGAAGTCACACAAGAAGGAATCTATTCAGTAACAATTACAGGAGTATGCGATGATTTTACTTCGTCAACAATATCTGTAGATGTATTAGATGCTCCATCACCAAGTGCTGCGGATGTTATGCTTCCGGTTCCTGGAACAGCAGATCTTGACGCGATAGGTGTTGGTTCTGATTTCAACTGGTACGATCAAGGTTCTGGTGGTGCTGTGCTAGGAACTGGTTCTAGTTTTACCACTCCTACAGTAAGTACTACAACTTCATATTGGGTTGAAGAAGTTCATTCATTTGGAGGTGGTGTAGGTTATGGTGCTAAAACAGATAATTCTACTGGTGGCGTATACCATAACTCAACTGGTTTTTGGCTCATCTTTGATGTGCTTGAAAACATGACCTTAAAGTCGTTTAAAGTTTATGCCGAAGGAGCTGGAGATCGAACAATCTACATTGAAGATGCTAACGGAAACGTTCTTCAAACAGGCGTTTTTACAATTCCTGATGGGGAATCTCGAGTTACTTGCAACTGGGCGTTAACCCCAGGTACTGGTTACAGAACGCGAATTGTGGAAGCGGACCATGGTCTTTGGAGAGACAACAACTCTGCTGAGGTTAATTACCCATACGATGTAGATGGATTGGCTACCGTAACAAGTACTAATGCTAACCCGCCACAGTATTACTATTATTTCTTCGATTGGGAAGTAGAAGCTGAATCAGTTCAGTGTATCAGCGAAAGAACCGAAGTGGTTGTTTCTATTGGTACAGTAGGAATTGAGGAGGGTGAGTTGATGCATGCGGATGTATATCCTAATCCTGCATCAGATATCTTAAATATTAGTATCCCAGCTGCTGTTGAAGGCACAATTGAACTTAGATTGCTTGATGTTGCTGGAAACCTCGTTCTAACCAGAAGTATTGTTTCAGGAACGAACACATTGGCAGTTTCAATGCTTGCTAAAGGTGTTTATCTTTTAGATCTGAATACAGATGCGGGAAGATTTACAAGAAGAGTAATTGTGGAGTAAATCCAATTTAGACCTATAAGAAAAAGCCCCGTCTGATTTGTCAGACGGGGCTTTTTGATTCCATTCACTTGCTGATATTAATACTACTTGAAAATTGCTGTCAACATTGCCGATGCTTGGGCTTAATTAAGGTACTGGGTAGTCTGGGTGCTTAATCGCCAATTATCTCCCACAATCCTTTATTCGGAATTTTGCCTTCTGCATGCTCAGAAAACTCGGGTTTAATCGCGTTCACGAAGTACATCTCAACAGAACCCTTTCCTTTCACAGCTTTTTTACCTCGAGACTCACATTCAAAGTACTTCTTGATTAATTCGTAGCTAGTTCCAGAAACGTTCACTCTACCTGGTTCAGAAGCGGTTTCCATTCGGCTAGCAGTGTTTACTGTGTCGCCCCAAATATCATAAGCGAACTTCTTCATCCCAACCACGCCTGCTGTAAGAGGACCTGTGTGTATTCCAAGTCTAATTTCTAGGATAGGCTCTTTATTTAGCATTTTATGAGCTGTAACGTCATTCATATAATCTCTAATTTCTAATGCTGCCAGCGTGCTCGCTATGGCATTGCTGTTGCTCCGTTTCGGAACGCCACCAGCACACATATACGCATCTCCAATAGTTTTTATTTTTTCGAGATGATACTTGCCAATTATCTCGTCAAACCTTACGAAATATCGATGTAATTCATTCACTAAATCTTGTGGCTTAGTGTTCTCCGCGAAAGCAGTAAATCCCTTAAAATCCGTGAACATAACCGACACTTGATTATAGTGTTTGGCTGTAGCTTGTCCGTGCAGCTTAAGTTCTTCCGCAGTTTCCTTCGGTAAAATGTTCAGCAATAATTCTTCAGCTTGCTCCATTGCTTTTGCTAAATCAGCAGTTCGTTGCTCTACTTTATCTTCAAGAATACGTTGAGTTTCCTTTAAACTTCGTTCTCTAATTTTAATTATTGTGAATACAATTAGCACCAATATGACTACGTAAAGCAGCATGAAATACCACCTAAGCAATATTGGTTTTTGAACAGAAAAAGGAAGAGTTCTTATTTCGCTAACTTCCCCAAGTATGTTCTTCGCACGGACTTGTAAAATGTAATCTCCAGGCGGAATAATTCCAGGTTTTATTTCGGTTTCCTTACTCCATCTTGTCCAATTGTTTATTGCGCCTTCAATTCTATATTGATACTGAGTGCCTTGACTCTTTAGGTAGAAGGGAGCAGAAACGTTAAAAGTGAGGGCATTTCCGGCACTTTCGATATTCATTTTTTCTACTGAAAACTGATTTCCATCCGCATCGGCAACCCGCCTTATGTAAATATTGAAGTCGTGATTAGATTCGCCTTTAGCGTTGAGAATCGAATATACTCCTACACCTCGATCAATGATATAGATATTCCCTTCTAAGTCAGTGCTCAAATGTTTAATGTCTTCAAACAGGTCTAGATAAGGCAGCATCGGCAAAAATCGATCTCCATTTAGCACGTGCCAACCGGTATTAGATTTTATCCAAACTAGTCCGTCATCACCTAGCAAATATTCAAGTTGATCCGAATTTGGAACTTCGGGTAGGTTGGCTGGCAGTATGGTGTCGGAATCTGCTAGATATTGAAATAGGGCAGAAGGCAATAAAAAGTGAATTTTCCCAGAAACATTACAGACTAAAACCTGCTCGTTTACCACTTCAGGCAATTTATAATGCCTTGTGTTGGTTTGATTGTATCGGTATGCACCATTGTCGGTTCCAGCCCAAATTCCGCCATTTTCGTCTTCTAGTACATTGTAAGCGATGAATTGAATAGAGTCATTTAAGCTCACATAATCCCATATTCCAACAGCATTTTTAGATAATTGATATACTCCAGTTAAAGTGGCCAACAAAAGCCTTTTTCCATCTTTACTCTTAGCTGCATGATTAATGTATAAGCCTGGAGTGAGATTCCTTGAATTGGTACCCTCTATGATATACAAACCGTTGTTGGTGGCCGCAAATACTTGGTTGTTGGCAACAACAAATTGGCGGCATTTAACATCAATGTTGTTGATTTTCTTAAATACAAATGAATTCTTTAGATCAGACAGCTTCTGATTGTTAGATTCAATACTGCTCTGATACTGAGACCTTGAAAGTAATTCTGGTTTATCCCCTGCACCTTTCAAACCAGAAGTACTTTCGGACGTAGGATTTCTAGCAAGTTTTTTACTGTCATCCGTGGCAATTTCCTCCCCTATTGGCTCTTTGTTCGATTTAAAAATATCGTTTATAACCTCTCCAACTGGCTTCGACTTTCGCTCTTCTTTTTGTTGTTTTCTTAGTTCGCGTTTTAATTCTCGAAGTTCTTTTTTGCTTAGTTCATCTTTTACTTCGTCTGGGTCTTGTTTATACCGGTCCAAAAGAGTTATTGCTTCTTTTTTGTTCGCGGTTTGAGTTTTCGGAACTGTGGGTATGTGATTGGAAGTTTGACGATCCTTTGCAGCCTGATTTTTCTTAATCATATCCTGCATCATCTTTTGCACCTCTGCCTTGGAGGAAGCCTCTTTTAGTACAAAAACACCATTTCCAGAACCCACGTATAGCTTCCCGTTAGCCCTAATGCTTGAGGTAATGTTCCCGTCCAAACCAGGAAACCCACTGAAGTTTTTGACAGGTTGGAGCAGATCAATCCTACTTAATCCAGACTCGTAGGCAACCCATAATCCCTCATCTCGGTCCTTGCCTAAACAAAATATTTCGTTGTCTTTTGCACCAGTTGCATAGTCAAATCTATGTTTGATTGCCTGCGTCTCAGAGTGTACGATTATTGCCCCTCCAGCAAGTGTAGATAATGCCATCAACGAATCGTTTAGCATAATCCCGTGCGAAAGGATATTGTCGTTTAAAAACTGTTTTAGGTGCTCTTTAACTGGATTGAATGACCTACCATCGAAAGTGTACAATGCGTCATTTTCAAAGCCAACGTATGTGTATTGGTTGGCATGAAAACTGAATATCATTTGATCATCAGCAAGGGTAGCGTAATTGCCAACAGGAATTAATCCAGTTCCCGACCATTCAAATAGGCCTTCCTGATAAAAAAGGAGGTAGAGCTTTTGGTTATGAGAATAGGCACCACTTATAAGTTTTTCGGGATATTTAAATGGAACGGCCGCTTGGTTGGAGGTGGGATTGTACTTGCAGATTTGACTCTCTCCAATAAAATAGATATCTGTATCTGTGTTTACTATATGTGAGACTGGTTGATTATTTGTGATTCCAGGTATCTCGACTATATCGTAACTCCCCGAATCTGATTTCAGCACCTCTCTAGCCCCGGTTTTAAGCCCCACAAAAACGCGGTTGGAAACAGGGTGATAGAATACTTTTAAAACTGGAGAAGGGGTTGAAATAAGCTCCCAAGTAGACCCATCATACTTGAGCAGACCACGTGAAGTGGAGAAGAACATGGTTTCCTCTCCATCTTGAACGATACTGGCAATTCGAAGATTACTAAAACGACCGTTTAAGTCAATGTTGGTGATGAAGGGAGAACCTTCTTGGGCAAAACAAGATGTAGCCCAAAAGGTACTAAGAGCAACGAATAATAAGGCTAACCAACGCATTCTGCCAAAAATAGCCATACAGACGAGTTTAAAATTGTCGGATAAAGTAAAATTGGACCAGCTATATTTGAAAACTACATGACTCAATCAGTTCGGCTTGAATTTTTAGGAACAGGTACTTCACAAGGAGTCCCAGTATTGGGATGTAAGTGTACTGTCTGTTTATCAGACGACCCTAAAGACAACAGGTTACGGTCCTCGGTCATAGTTTCGATAAATGACATGAAAATTGTAATCGATACTGGGCCAGATTTTCGGTATCAAATGATACGTTCTGGAAATATTGATGCCGATGCTGTTCTATTTACCCACGAGCACATGGATCATATTGCAGGTTTAGACGACATCAGGGCCATCAATTTCCTACAACGTAAAAACATGCCGTTGTTTGGGTCAAAGGGGGTAGAGGAATCTTTAAAGCGTGTTTTTCATTATGCTTTTGCAACCAACCCTTATCCTGGTGCACCAATTGTACAGTTTAATTTGATTGATGAAAAGCCATTTGAAGTGCATGGAATTCCTGTCATACCCATTCGAGTAAAACATGGCGGAATGCCAGTTCTTGGGTTTCGTTTTGGCGATCTGACCTACATAACAGATGCAAAATACATTGACGAGAAAGAACGAGAGAAAATTCGTGGTTCGAAGGTAATTGTGCTTAACGCTCTGCGTAAGAAGGAACATCATTCTCATTTGAATTTAGAACAGGCATTGGAAATGATGAAAGACTTGAATCCTGAACGTGGCTATTTTACGCATATAAGTCATTTGCTGGGGACCCATGAAAGTGTTGAGGCTGAATTACCTGAGAATATTCATCTCGCCTATGATGGACTTATCGTTGAATCATGAAAAGAGTTTTAGCCTTTTGCTTCGTTATTATTGTCCTCAATGGCTGTACTACATTGCAGAATTCTAGCTCCAGCAATCACAAACTTACTGCTAGAGAAACTACTGAAGGGCTCATAGAAGCACTTTTGGTAGGAGCCGATAAATCAGCAACCAAGGCGTCAGCCTCTAATGGATTTTACGGAAATGTAGCTATCAAAATTCTCTTTCCGCCAGAAGCCGAAAAGGTAAAGCAGGCAGCTCTCAGTGTGGGAATGAAACCTCTTGTCGACCGTTTTGAGATGAGCATGAATCGTGCCGCTGAGGATGCGGCAAAGGAGGCTAAACCTGTTTTATCCAAGGCTATTCGCCAAATAAAATTTAAAGATGTGTGGGATATTCTCTTTGGAGGAAAAACCGCAGCAACCGATTATCTCAGATTGAAGACTGAACCTCAACTTTTAGAGGCATTTCGACCTATCGTAAGTCAAAGTATTGGTAGAGAAGAGGTTACTATGCATTGGAAACCACTGGCCGATACGTACAACATGATTCCGTTTGTTCAGAAAGTAAATCCAGACTTAGAAGCTTATGTTACTGCTAAAACAGTTGATGGACTTTTTAAGCTAATAGCAGAAGAAGAGCGAAAAATTCGTGAGAATCCCATTGCACGGATTTCAGAAATCCTTAAAAAGGTATTCGGCACCAAAAAGTGATTCGGGTAGCTGAATTTGATTCTTCTATCTTCGCGCCCTCGTAAATCATGACTGTAAAAGAAGAAGTAGAAAGAAGGCGCACCTTCGCCATTATCAGCCACCCAGATGCTGGTAAAACCACGCTTACCGAGAAGTTGTTGCTTTTTGGTGGTGCTATCCAAATTGCGGGTGCGGTAAAGAGCAACAAAATCAAGAAAACCGCCACTTCCGATTTCTTGGAGATTGAAAAGCAACGTGGTATTTCCGTTGCTACCTCCGTAATGGGATTTGAGTACAAAGACAAGAAAATCAA
>CALCGD010000031.1 GCA_937900875.1 uncultured Flavobacteriales bacterium | reverse complement strand
TCATATATAATGTTGTGTGCTACAGCATTTGTGTCAGGAAGAACAAGAAAATCTGGGTCGATGGTCACACCATTTACATCCACCATGGCTGAATCTGCAGAAGTTTCGGCATCACGATAATCTGGAACACCGTCATTATCTGAATCTAATGGACAACCCGAAGCGTCTACAGCGGCACCTGCAGGGGAGTTTGCACATAAGTCTTCAATATTTATTACGCCATCTTCATCATCATCAGCATTGTCAATTGACAAGAAATCGAATGAATCGAACTGTGAAGAATCTGGTTGTTGCTTCTTAGCAGCAATGTGATATGCGAAACCAACAGAAGTGTAGAGAAAATGATCTGTTTGGCTACGATTTTTGTACCCATCAAGATGGTCGGTTAAACTCCAATAATAGGTTGCGCTAATGTCTGCATGGAACTTACGCCCAAATTTGTACCGAAGTCCAAGACCAAAAGGAAACGCAAGCGCACCAGTCTCTAACTTACTTCCATCAAAAGACTCTTCTAAATCCGTCTCGTGCTTGTTGTCAATATCCAGAACATTTGCTGTACCTAAGTTTTCTTGAGTTTTAGGACGGTCTCTTACAGTTCCGTCATCCCAATAAAAATACTGATTTCCATCAGCATCAATTAGGTCAGTTCTTTGCTTCATCTGTAGAATGTATCCAACTCCTCCAAATAAATATGGAGACCATCTTGAAGCTCGATTGATGAATAAGTTATTGTCGAGGTAAACGTTAATCTTGAAATCAAGATTCATAATCTCAGTTTCAATATTTCTGTTTCCAAGATTTTTGTTCTCTGGGGTAGAAGTTTGAGGACTTCTTTCTGAACTAGCCAAAGACCCATATAGGAAGTTCAATGAAAATCCTACAGCACTAAAAGTTCTATGCTCAATACCGGCATTAACACCCCATTTCCAACTTGCTACGTTGTAAAGATTGGCGCCATCATTAAGGTCGTCATTGATTAGTGATAGATTTCCGCCACCAATAGAAATGTATGGCATCTTATTGTCATAAAACGGAGGCCGAGGCTTCTTTTCTTTTTTCTCCTTTGGCTCTTTTTCAGCCTTTTCAGTTTTCTCCTTTTTGCCTTTTTCTTCTTCGGCATCTTGTGCGTAGGATCCGAAGGAGATTGATAGAATAAGAAGTGAGAGTATAAGTCTAAGCTTCATCCGATTGGTTTTACGCTTGTTGGGGTCTTTACAGTTGCGCGTAAAAATAGAATAAATCTGCTAATCCACCGTCATTGTTAGGACGGCCAAATTTGAGTTTTGAACTTACAGATGTTAAATACCTGAGATGTGTGTCTAAGAGATGAAAGCCTCAACGTATTATGAGAGCCGATTATACGATTAAAACATCTTCGCTGCTATTACAGTGTTCGCCTAAATGTTAGGCTTCTGAGTAGTCCAGTTTTACTTTAGTTAATCACTATTTTTCTTGCCATCGATTCATTTCTGAACGTTGCTCGTACCGTATAAATTCCTGCAGAAATACCCAATACAGAAACTGAGGTTTCTTGGCCACTGAAATCAAGATTTGAGTGAGATCGAATTACCCTTCCTCTCATATCGAGTATTTCTATTGCAACGATTTGATTTGTTAAACCAGCAAATTGCACATGTAAATTAGAGTTGTCGAGATACGCGCGAAACCCATTTTCATACTCAGTGTCTATTCCAGTAACGTTGCTAGGGTAGAAATTGAGGTAAAAGCGATTTACGTATTCCCCTTCATTGAGGTAAATATTGATTGAGGTCCCTTCTTCCAAAAGGACATTGGTATTTTCAACCACATCGTCAAAATAAACCTGATAGCCAGCAAATTCCTCCATCGTGTTTGCTTTGAATGTATAGGTGCCGTTTGCATCCACATTTACTAGTAGAGGTACTGATTGAACCGATGTAGGAGGAGGAAATGCTAAAATTGCATGTTCGGTACTATTGGCCATTGCTGCCAAAGAAAGACCGTTTGGAGTGTGCATTTTTACTGCATCATACAATCTATCTTCTCCTACCGTGGCATCTTCTAACATTCCGATTAGTACCTGATTGAACAGGCTATCCCGTTCTACACTAAACCACAGTCGGCTATCCGCTCCGTTCATTCTGAAAAACTGATTGTTTTGAGCAGTAACACGTTGCGAATTGCTGAAATTAACCACGGCACTTCCGTTAAGTGCTCGAACGTAAAATCCTTGCGCAGTGGAGACAAAGCCATTAGGTGCACCAACACTTCCAGCCCCTGTACCTAAACCGCCTGTGCCATTCCAATAGGCGAAATCCGTTCTGTGGTAGTCTGAACCTGCGCTATTGTCATCATCCCAAAAATAGAGTGTGCCGTCAATGTCTGTATTTGCAGCTATCAAAGAAGCAGCACTAATAGCAGAAGGGTACGGATTGCCAATTAGGTTGAAAGGTGTGCCGGGAGCAATCTGGCTGTATGTATTATCAAATGGCGCGTAAAACAACGATTTGTTGATGTTCCCATTATTGATTGTACCTGAAAAAGTTGTGAGACCAGCTCCTTGTCCTGCATATCCGGTAGCAGCAAGCATCGCTCCATTGTATCCGAACCAACCTGGATCGGACGGAGAGTCATCTGAATCAGCCTGCGTTCCATTAGCGGAGTTGAATCCGTATGAAAAACCTGGAACACTGTTTTGAGATGTTATTGGTGAACTCCAGAAGTTGAAATTCTGACCACCACTCCCTTGTCGCTGAACGTTATATGTTCCCGAACCAGCTAAGGTGCTTCCAGTTTGCTGAAGAAGAGAACCACTATTATTCACGTTAATAGTTCCGTTGTTGGTGATGACCCCATATACGTTTAAGGTGCCTCCAGACAGCATGGTCACGGTGGCTCCATTTTGAACTTCAATGTTTTCAATGTCGGCAACGTAACTAGCAGGAATTTGCGGGAAGACCCCTCCAATAGGCGTTGTTGGAATAATTGCATCGTCAGTAGAGGATGGAATGAACATACTCCAGTTTCCCACAACTCCCCAGGTGGTATTCACATTTCCGGTCCAAACATTTCCTATTGGCGTACCTGTACAAACCCCATTCAGGCATTGATCATTGGTTGTGAAAGGGTCGCCATCATCGCATGGCGCGGTATTATAAGTATGAACAACTAAGTCTAGCACTTCATCGCAGCTATCATCGGTACATCCATTTCCGTCATCTAAAACGGGTGGTGTACCTGCCTGACATCCTAAAATAGCATCGCATGTTTCTTGCCCATTGCACCAAACTCCATCATCACAAAGGGCATCATTAGGGGTGTGAGATACAGCACCATTTGCTGGATTGCATGCATCCAAAGTGCATGGGACGCCATCATCAGTAGAAATAATGCCAATAACTAGCGTTCGGGCTGATCCCGACTGAGCACAAACATCAACCGCAGAAACCGAAATTGTTCCTCCTGTAGTGGTGGTGTTTACAGTGATTGAATTGGTTGTACTTGAACCAGTCCATCCAGGGGGTAAAATCCATGCGTATGAAACTGCTCCTATTACTGTAGCGACTGAATATGTTTGAGAACTATTTGGGCAGGCTGGTGATAAGCCTGAAATAGCTGAAGGTTGCGCTGGAGGGGTGGTTGGAGCAACGGCCATCGTCTGTGGGGCACTATTTCCACACGTGCCAGCAGCCGTTACAGATATCGTTCCTGAGTTTGAAGAAACTGTAGCTGAAATGGATATGGATGTACTAGATCCCGACCATCCGGATGGGAGATTCCATATGTATGACGTTGCTCCTGGCACTGCCGATATTGAGTACGTTTCACTGGTGCTTGGGCATGGCGTGGTATTTCCGGCAATTGCTCCAGGTTGAGCTGGAGATGATTGCAATGCAACCGCCATACTTTGCACAGCGCTTGAACCGCAGGCATTATCAGCTGTAATGGTCACATTGCCTGCATTTGGCCCAGTAACTGCAGAAATGGAATTGGTTGAACTTGACCCAGCCCAGCCAGAAGGCAACGTCCAAGTATATCCGGTGGCACCTGAAACCGCTAAAACAGAATACGCCTCATTATCGCCTGAGCAAACTGGCGTAGTGCCTGAAATGGCTCCCGGTTGTGCTGGTATATTATTAGAAACAGAAACTTGATGCGTACATGTATTTGAATTGCCTGTTCCATCTGTTGCGGTCCAAGTAACGATGGTGTTTCCAACCGGAAAGTTGGCAGGAGCATCATTCACTGTAGAAACCACAAAACAATTGTCGCTGGTAGTTGGTGAACCTAATGCAGGGTTGGCTGTGCAGGTAGTAGCGGAGGCTGTTGTGGTAACGTTTCCAGGACAACTTATTGATGGATTTTCGTTGTCAATAATGGTCACATCAAACGTACAATTGGCAGAGTTTGAACTCGCGTCAAAAACTGTAAGAGTTACTGTTTGAACCGCGCCAAGTCCTGATACTAGGCTAGAAACACTTGGAGATTGACTTAAAACAGGACTGCCGTCACAGTCGCCACCAATTGTAGCTAGACCGGTATAATCAGCAAGTGATATTTCGCAATTTGAAATAGCATTCACCATTGTATTTGCTGGGCACGTAATGTTCGGAGCAAGGTTGTCAACAACGGTTAAAGACATTGTACAATTTCCTGAGTTGCCACTTGCATCTGCAGCGGTGATGGTCAACGTTTGATTTGTACCGATTAAAGAAGAGAGGTCGGTGCTTGCTGCAGGCGATTGACTTACTATTACTGGAGACCCGTCACAATTATCTGCCACTGAAGCAGAACCTGTTAAGTCTGGCATGTCGCAAGTTGCAGTTGGGTTAATTTCAGTAATGGAAGGACAAGTAACTACTGGATTAGCGTTGTCTGCAAGCGTTATCGTAAAGGTGCAGTTTGCAGTGTTTGAACTTCCGTCTGTGGCCGTTAAGGTTACCGTTTGAACCGTTCCCGTGCCTGAGATAATTGTAGTTGCAACTGGCGATTGGGTTATGGTTGGAGAACCCGTACAATTATCAGCGACTGTTGCACCACCGGTGTAATCTGGCAATGAAACTTGACAGTTTGTATTTGTGTTTTCTGTAGTGTTTGAAGGGCAAGAGATAGTGGGATTGGTGACGTCCGTGACCGTTAATTCAGCAGAGGCACATAATCCAGAAGTAACACAACCACCTTCACCACGCACATAATAAGTAATTGTTGAAGTCGGACTGACGGCCATCGTGCTTGTTGCAGTATTTCCGAGTGAACCAACACCGCAAGAAGTTGTATAGACGTACCAAGCTGTTGCATTGTTTAATGTACCCGAAATGTTAAGGTTTGTGCTTGATCCACCTGGGCAAATTGGATTTGCATCGAAACTGAGTGTTGGAACGGTTGGGTCTGTGCAAATTGGAGTAGAGCAGATGTTTAAAGACCAATCGTCAATAGAGCCGCCATCACCGTTTGCATTGTCAATGACTGTTAATGTCCAAATTCCCGCTTGATTTTCTCCATTAAACGCGGATAGTGCGGCATTAGGCTGATATGTTCCTCCTCCAACAGGCGGACAAGGTATGCTGCTATAAGCGGCCCCTGCATCATCGAAACTTAACAGGAAATTATTTTCGTCAGCACATTCTTGGCCCATAAGACTAATAGTTGTACCTCCTGGGCTGGTCAAAGTAATCTCAAGGTCATTAACCCAAGTATGGCTTATGGTGAGGTCAACTAAATCTACATCTGTAATTGTTCCACCAGTGCCTATTGTTAATGTCGAAGTAACCGTTGGTGTGCCACTCGTACTAATTGCAACAGGTACATCTGTGCTTTGAAATGGCTGACAGTTTTCGGTAGTAAATGAAAAGGTCGGGGAGTAGCTAGAAGAAGCGCATGCGTTGTCTACTCGAACTCGCCAATAATATATGGTAGTAATGTTTAATCCGGGCACAGAATAAGAAGTGCCAGAAATAGCTGAGGCTGTATGCACAACAGTTCCGAAAGCCACATCTGTTGCTACTTGTATAGAATAAGTGACTGGAATAGAAACGCTTGCATTCCAAGCCAAAGTGGTTGGAATTGATACGTTGATTGCCCCATCCGCAGGGATAGAATTAGTGACTGCCGATGGCGTACCTGCATTGATGGTGAGCGTAAGATTCTCGGTTTTAATACCGGAAGTACTATTTCCTTGAAGCACCAAAGAGTAAATACCAGGAGTAGCCGAGGCTATGTTCGTAAAAGTTAGCGTTGTGCTGTTCCCCGGAATTAACGGGTTTGTTCCGAATGAGGCTGTTGTACCAGCAGGAGTTCCCGAAACAGAAAGAGTAACTGGGTCTGAATATCCACCAATTGACCCAACATTCACAGTAAAAACAGCATTTGCAGGCTGGCAAACGCTTATTGACGCGGATGTGGTTGCGAGTGTGTAGTCAAATGTGGCTGCTGCAATAGTGAAATCATTATCCGAAATATCGAAGAACGTTCCGTTTTCACACATAACCATAATCCGTGCTGTAGAAGTGGCCGTGTTCGGTACTAAAATAGTCTCCGAACCATCGTTGGAAACATTATCCGCTAATTGCACAGGATAGGTGATTCCACCATCGGTAGATAAAAATATGTCCACGTTGGCGCATGCAACAGCACCGCCTGCTGTTCCAGCTACATTCCAAATAATTGTTTCGTTCGTATTTCCAGTGAACGTTATTCCAGAGGCAGAAGGGTAGGTTACTACAAATGGCCCGCTTGAGCCATCTATTGTCACATTAATATCCTCATGATCTGTACACCCTCCGCCAGGAGCATAGTCTCGAATAGAAATACGAAAAGGCATGCTTCGGCTGACGTTTGACAGCACTTCCCACATTGGGGTAGTACCAGCAACAATGGCAGCCATGTTTGGAAAGTATCGTGTGGGCGAAAGGGTGGGGTCGAATGACCTAAAATTTGGTCCGTCTGTAGCATTGGCAACCGGTGGCATGGTCGCGGCTGTAGGGTCCATTTGTTCCCAACAGTAAAGAACAGCGTCTCCATCTGGATCACTGGAAGTGGCAGTTAATGCAAAAGGCGTGCTCGCTGGCACGGTTACATTTCCAGGCGATCCGGTAATCGTTGGGGCTGAATTGCCTAAACCTGTAACGGTTGCACAACTGTTTCCAGCTCCAGTAATAAAATTGCCCATTTCCTGGAGGCTAATCGCATGGAAATAGTCATCACTATTGTTTTGCACGTTAGGTGCACAAATACCTGCATAGCCCATAATGGTAGCCGCGCTTCCGGGTTCCATCGATGTACTAGCAGTACTATTACAAGGATTATTCTGTGTATGATGTGCTCCAAATTGGTGTCCAATTTCGTGGGCAACGTAATCGATATCGAAAGAATCTCCAATAGGCGCACCGCTTCCTGTAACGCCTCGAGCCTTATTGCCAGAACAGGGAGAATAAAGTTGTGCGAGCCCTCCAGAATTTGTACCAAATACATGACCAATGTCGTAGTTGGCAGCGCCAATAACGGCATCTGTACTTGTCTGATTTTCATTAATCATACTTCCTGGAGTACCGTTTGTAAATGGATCGGACCCAGCATTGGTGTAAATGATAAGGTTGTTGTTGCCAATGATGGTCATTCTAACCGCCAACTCAGATTCAAAAACACCATTAACTCTATTCATGGTGGTTACTTGTGCAGCTTGCGCTAAAGCAACAGATCCGCCATGAAACGCTGTGTATTCGGCAGAAGCCGAAAGCGCCAACCGATAGTTACGATGCTGACAATCGCCATATCGGGCATTGTTCCCGAAAATATCGTCTCTATCTAGGACGCTGTCGTTAACCGTACTACAATCCAAAAACTCTTCAATTTCTCGAGCATGATTTTTCCGATTGTAAACCACATAATATTCTGAATCGATATTCCCAAAAGTGTAAGGATCAACGAACCAAACATCACCTTCTTTTGGAATGACCATAGCATGAAAGCCCTGTGGCGTGTGGTCTAGTCGCACATAACTTCCACCTTCAGAATAGCCTGCAAACGTCTTAATTTCGGGAAACAAATCGGCAAGTGGCTGCTCAATAATCGGAGAATAATAAACGCTGAATTCTTCCATCTCGCCATTTGCGTTAGGAATTTCGAGAATGACACTGCTCGTGGTTAACTGCCCAATCTGTTCAGTAGGTGCGGTAGTTAGAATATCATCCAAACTACTCAGGTTTAGTCGAAATGTTCGGAATTCAAGTGGGGTAATTATCCGAGTGCCAGATTCTGGAATGTCGGCCTGCTCAACTTTGCTCCAAATACCATTTTGACCGTTAGTTGAAACGCTTACAAACAGAAGGAAAAACGGGAAGAGGTACTTTAAAAAAGTAGATATGGTCATTGTTGGGTGTTAAGTAGTGCCCAAGATAACCTAAAGTCTACGTGTAAAACGTAATTCTGAAGCCAAAATCACAGGATTCCTAGGAATCCAGGTTCTAAGGTTAGAAGTTCGGTTTGATGCTGTATTTGTTGTAAAACTCAGTTATGGCGGCAACTGCTTCATCCGCAGTATCCACTACTTGAATTAGCTCTAAATCCTTGTCGCCAATGTTATTCGTAGATTTTTGCATGGTTTTGTTGATCCAGTCTAATAGGCCGCCCCAGTAACTTTTATCGACAAGTACAATTGGGAATCGGGCAATTTTTCCAGTTTGAATGAGTGTTAAAGCCTCAAACAGTTCGTCCATGGTCCCAAATCCACCTGGCAATACCACATATCCTTGGGCGTACTTAGTAAACATCAATTTCCGAACAAAGAAGTAGTCGAAGTTGATAAGCTTATCCATGTCGATGTAAGGATTGGCCTGCTGCTCAAAAGGCAGGTCAATATTTAGTCCTACCGATTTACCATTTGCAAGCCGGGCTCCTTTATTACCAGCCTCCATTATTCCCGGACCACCTCCAGTAATAATACCAAAGCCGTGTAATGATAGTTTGTAAGCAATATCCTCTGCCAGTTTGTAAGATGCATTATCTGGTAAAGTTCTGGCAGAACCAAAAATGGAAACACATGGGCCAATTCTAGCTAGGGTTTCAAATCCCTCCACAAACTCGGCCATAATCTTAAAGATTTGCCAAGAATCTTTAATCTTAATCTCACTCCAATCTTTTTGCTCTAGAGCCTGTTCTATGCGCTTTTCGTTGTCAGTCATGCTGCAAGTTTGTTATTGAAACGGGAATAAGCTGAGTTTGTTTTAAAGTGCACCCAAGCTCTC
>CALCGD010000030.1 GCA_937900875.1 uncultured Flavobacteriales bacterium | reverse complement strand
TACAAATGGATTAAGAAGGTTTTTGCCAATCCAGTATGTATTTGGTTGTTTAAGTGGATTCATCCAGATTTAGGAATTGGTCTTGCCAATTTCTGGTCTGGTAGCAGTCGAAAATCAAACTCAGAGTTGGACGAAAAATACCTTGGAGACGACAAAGAGTGGCTGCTTCAGTATTGCGAAACGGTTTTGAAAACTGAACATTTCGATTATTTCATTTTTGGCCATCGACACTTGGTGCTTGACAAAAAAGTTGGCTCAGGATCTAGATATATAAACTTGGGTTCGTGGTTTAAAGCACCGCATTATGCTGTTTGGGATGGAATAAATTTGGACCTAAAAGAACGCACGTAGTTTAGGTAAGGAGCTGAATCTTGTTTCTGCCAAGTTTTACTATCCCCTTACGTTCCATTTGCTTTAATATTCTTGAAATAACCTCTCTTGAAGAGTTTAAATCAACGGCAATTTCTTGATGTGACATTGGTATTTCCTTGGAATTCATTTTAATAGAACGTTCATCCAAATACTTCAACAACCTTTCGTCCATTTTAAGGAAAGCAATACTATCCAAGGCTTCTAAAAGCTCCTCAAATCGCATCCGATACGTATTCATTACAAAGCTGCGCCAATCTCTGTACATCATCCATTCATCCATGAACTCCACAGGAACCACAATCATAGATACGTTTTCCTGTGCTACGGCTCTAATCTCACTTCGTTTGTATGCCATGCAACAGGTTAAAGACATTGCGCAAGTTTCGCCTTTGCTCAAATAATAAAGCAAGATTTCATGGCCTTCCTCGTCTTCTCTCATCACCTTAACGGACCCAGAAACAATCATTGGTATTGTAGAAATCTTGGCGCCAATATCCATTAGCAAATCTCCTTCTTCTACTTCCTTGTAAACTCCATGCTCAGAAATTCCTTCAACCAATCCAGTATCTAAAATGGTTGGAAAATTCTGTTGCAATATTTCCTTAATCGATTGATTCATGACTCAAAAATAGATTAAAAGGCTGTGTAGCTTTTGCTAATTTGCACTCAATTCTAAATTCATGAGCATTACCAAGACAGTTGTTTTAAATAAAACGCAGGTTAATCAAAAGATTGACCGCTTGGCGTTTCAGATTCATGAGAATCATTACAGCGAAAAAGAGATCATTATTGCTGGAATTGCAGGCAACGGATTCAAACTTGCTGAGCTTCTAAAAGAGCGCTTAGCAAACTACTCAGATGTTAAGGTAATCTTGGTTCCAGTTCAGGTTAACAAGAAAGATCCATTGGCAATTAATGCATCGGTTGAATTGGAAAAATCAGATGCGGAAGACAAGGTTGTAATCCTCGTTGATGACGTTTTAAACAGCGGAAAGACATTTATTTACGGCATTCGCCACTTCTTGCAAGTGCGATTAAAGGCACTAAGAACGGTTGCTTTAATAGACCGCGACCACAAACGATTTCCCGTAAAAGCCGATTATGTTGGACTGGTTTTAAGCACAACGCTTAAAGAGCACGTTAGAGTTGAATTGGGAGAAGAAATGGCTGTTTATTTAGAATGATTTGCCATCCCAACCAAATCGTCCATATCTAAATTCACCCCGTTAATGGTCCATTGTGCTCGTGTGTAAAAAGGATTGCGCTTTTTGATTTGAAATTCAATTTTTTCTAGCATTTTATCTGCTCGCATTCCTTTAAGTATTGGTCGCTCTTCTTTGCTGGACTGAACCCTGTCTACTACCGCCTTAGGCGACATTTGCAAGTAGATAGTAACTCCAGCGGTGTTCATCTCATCCATCGATTCGAAGAAACACGGAGTACCTCCTCCACAAGCCATCACGTAATTATCCTTCTCAATCCACTTTCTCAGCTCAATTTGCTCAACTTTACGAAACGCCTTTTCTCCTTTCGTTTTGAAAATTTCAGGAATCGACATCCCAGTTGACTTAACAATTTCAGCGTCCAAATCAACGGCCTTCAAACCCAACTTTGTAGCTAATTTCTTGGCAGCTGTTGATTTACCGCTTGCCATATATCCTATTAGAAATACTCTCATTTATTTAGGCAAATCGCCCTCTTTTTCAATTGCTTTTATAACCATTTTATCAACTAATCCTGGTAAAAGTTTGCTCAGATAATATGACAACTTTCCCTGTGCGGTAAGCACCACTCGTTTCTTTTTATTCTTAACTCCATTGAAAATTTGATTTGCAACTTCTTCCGAGCTCATCATTTTTCCTTCGTCTCGCGGAGATTCCCCTTGGCTACTCCCGTTTGCAATCAATGCTGTTTTTCGAATGTTGCTCTCTGTGTAACCAGGGTTAACAATCATTACATGCAAACCGCTGTTGTGATTTTCTAACCGAAGTGCACCAAGAAAACCTTCCATTGCAAATTTTGAAGCAGAGTAGCCCGATCTACCTGGAAGGCCTTGGTATCCGGCAACTGAAGAAATGCCGACTACCGAACCATTATACTTCAATAACTGCCTCAGTGCATATTTGGTGCAATAAACGGTTCCAAAAAAGTTGACCTCCATTAATTGCCTTATCACCGATAAATCAACAGTTTTAAAAAATGCTCGCATACTTATACCTGCGTTGTTTATAAGCACATCAATTCTACCATACTTATTCAGTGTTTCATTAATCATTCGAACGCAATCGTTTTCATTTGCCACATCACCTTGAACGAAAATTACTTCGACACCCTTCTCTGTAAGTTCTTTTGCTGCAGTTTTCAAGTTCTCAGCATTACGGCCGGTAATGCAAATCCTGCCTCCTTCTCTTCCAAATCGCTCCGCACACGCCTTGCCGATGCCAGAACTGCCGCCAGTAATGAGTACAACTTTATCTTTCATGAATGACATGTCGCAAACTTAAGACAACTATAACAGTAGAGATTCAGCATTCTTGTTATGTTAGCTGAAATTACTCCCGAATGCAGCAGATTGAAGTAAATACGATAGAACAAGAAACCGAATGGATTCTTTTTCCAGTGCAATTGTACCAAAACGACCCACTATTTATTCGGCCAATTGACGCTGAAATACGTGAAGTTTTTGACCGAAATAAGAACAGATTCTATTCTTATGATAAAAGTGAAACCATTCGATGGTATCTACAAAAGGATGGAAAAACCATTGGTAGAATTGCGGCATTTGTAAACGGAAAAACCTTTAATACAGAAGACCAACCTACAGGCGGGTGTGGTTTTTTCGACTGTATTGATGACCAGGAAGCTGCCGACTTACTCTTTGACACCGCAAAGCAATGGCTTTTAGAGCGTGGCATGGAAGCGATGGATGGACCTGTAAATTTTGGGGAACGCGATAAGAACTGGGGAGTTTTGATTGATGGTTTTGCCGAGCAGAATTATGGCATGCTTTATAACGCTCCGTACTACCAAAAACTATATGAAAATTATGGTTTTGGCCTTTATTTTAAGCAGTTCACTTTCGGTCGAGACGTTAAAAAAACGAAAGATTTTGACCCTCGATTTTATGAAAGAGCACAGGAAGCTCTCAACAACCCAGACATTAGTTTTCGGTACATTAAGAAGAAGGATTTTGACAAAGCAGCAGTTTATTTTCATGAGGTGTATGCCAAGGCTTGGGGAGGTCATTCTGGTGTAAAACCAATGACTTTGGAACAGGCTCAAAAGATGTTCGGAAAGCTGAAACCTATTGCAGATGAACGGCTGATTTACTTTGGTTTTTACAAAGACCAACCAATTTCATTCTTTCTATCCATTCCAGAATTAAACCAGCTTTTTAAGCACGTAGATGGCAAGATGAATTGGCTAGGAAAATTGAAATTCCTGTATCATATGAAAATGGGGTCTTGTAAAAAAATGCTTGGTTTGGTATTTGGAGTAGTTCCTGAATGGCACGGAAAAGGAGTTGAAAGCGCCATGGTGGTCTCCTACTCAGACATTGCTTGGAACAAAGGTTTGCCATACCGAACTATTGAAATGAACTGGATTGGAGATTTTAATCCAAAAATGATGAGGGTTTGTGAACAGCTTGGTGCTGAAATTTGGCGAACGCATGCCACTTATCGCTACCTTTTCGATAGAAATAAACCGTTTGAACGCTGCCCAATTATCGACTAATGAGAGATTACATTTATGTACTAACGCTAACACCTAAATTCCGTAGCCAATCTAATTGGACCGAAAAGGACACGGATATTTTAAAGAAACACGACCAGAGATTATCTCGACAAAAAGAACGGGATGTTGTGAAATTTGCAGGCAGAACCGACCTTCCGATTGAAAATGAAAAGAACTTTGGAATGGTGATTTTTAAAGCCGATAACGATACTATGGCTGAACTATTCATGCAATCTGACCCGGCAATAATGGCTGGGATAATGTCCGCTTCTTGTCAACCGTTTAAGCACATATACTAGTTACTTCAATTGCAACCCTACCAGTTTCCGCCTTCTAAAAAGGTCTGAGAATCGATCAAATTCTCGCTGATAAGAAAGTCCTACCCCCTGTGTAAACGGGGCGTTTTTGGTAAGCGTATTTATATCGTTGCTCTTATTAAATGCACGAACCCTTAGGCGGCCATCGGCCGTTATTTTGTATTCGACAACCACGTCTCCAACAATATTACTTGAGGTAGATTGCGTGTTTGCAACCCCAACGTTTCCATCAACCAAGATTCTATTGTTGAAAAGTTGGGTTGACAAGGATGCTTGCAATTCATCGCTTGTAATGTCATCGCCCGGACGGTAATTGAGTCCAATATCGAAGTCATTGCTAATCTTAGACAGCCAATTACTTAGCTGATTTGAAATCATTTCAGAAGTGCTAGAAGAAAGGAAACCACTCGCTTGTTGAAGTGCTTGGTTTTGATTTTCGGTTGGGAAAAATCTGTTTAAAACAAGCAGACCAAATATTTGGCGATTCATTTCTTGTTCATTACCAACACCGATCTTGTTTTTCACATCGGTTTTGGTTCCTTCATCAGAGTTTGGCAAATCGATATCGAACGAAATATTCGGATTAAGCAGGTTATCTGTGAGTTTAAGCAGACAGTCTACCTGAATTCGCTTCTTGTAGTTGCCATTTGAAGTGTCGGGATACATAAGGTCGTATAAAGAGGTTCTAACCCCATAACTGGCATCAATATTCACCAGTGCATTGTAAGGGTCGCCACTCCAATTAATTGTACCTCCCTGCTGAATGAGGAACTTCTTGTTAATGATGTTTTGCAGCGTAAACAAATATTCCCCCTTCTTAATGTAATAGTCACCAAACATTTTGAAATTACCTGCTTTGTCAAGAGTCATGTTCAAATCACCATCACCTCTTCCTTTGATGATATCACCCACCTTCGGGTCAAAAATGAGTTGCACCTCGGCATCTGAAGTAACCTCAATGTCCATGTCTAAGGTCAAGTTTTTGAAAGTTACCTGAAATTGATCTTCAAGTTTTTCTTCAAATTCTATTCCTTTTGGAACCACAAATGAGATGAAGTCACTTTCATTCACATTTTTTGCCCCAAACAATGGGATATGAAACCGAGTGCCACGTTCTGTTTTCATTGCCACTTTTAAAATCATGTTTTTTGGCTCGCCATAAAACCTGACCTGACCCGAGCCATACGCTTTGCCATAAAACAATGAGTTCATGGCCGAATTGGTGTTCAAGGCAAGGAAATCTTGAGCAACTAAGGTGGCGTCAAAAGTTATATCCTTAAAGCCTTTATGCTTAACCCAGCCATTTATCCTTCCTTCATTTTCACCTTCGTCTGTAGCAATCAAATCGTTGAAGTAAAAACCATCTTGTTTGACCTGAACAGTATCTGTCACCTTGAATCGTGTATTTAAATAGGTGATCATCAGGTCCGCTTGCTTTAGCACCACATATCCTGTCAACTTCGGGTTTTTAATTGTGCCTTTAAGGCTTAAATCAGCTTTGGCGGTCCCCTTTACATCGGATAAAACCTTTTTAATGTATGGGTTAAATAAGCTAAGTGGAATCTGATCCACGGAAGCTTTTAGGTTGAAGTTTTCCTTTCGATCATTTCCTGGCAAAAACTCTCCAATTACGCTTAGACTGGTAAGATCATTTCGTTGAAGTAAGGCGAATACTTGAATGCTCTTTGTAGCCGGAATCCAGGTATTATTTAGTTCGCCAGAGCCAATCATTACATCATTTATCTTCAAAGAGTCTAGCGTTAGCTGGTTAGTTAGAAAAAGCTCATCATAAAGACCAGAAATCTTCGCTCTACCTCCAACAAGACCTTCTAGTTTTATCCCTGATCGTTTTGTGGCGACATTAAAATTACTGAGGTCGAAATTTTTGAGGCTCAGATTTAACTTGGCTAACGGATCTTTAGAAACCTTTCCGTTTAAGCCAATCATTTGGGCATAGTTTGAAAACAACAAATCCGTAAACGTGATAGCTGTAGAATCTACTTGTACTAAGTTGTTCGGACTTACCTCCCAACGGAGTCCAGCAACGGTAACTTGGGTTTCATCTAAATGAAAACTTATCTCTTCATTTTTTGGGAATGAAGCTACCCCATGAATGAGTGCACTGTTGTCAATGGCGGTTTTATTATCCCACTTTACCACTAAACCTAAGCTATCTTGAAAAGTATATGAGCTGATTTCAAAATCAGACAAGTACAGGCTGTCTGTGATGTTAATTCTATCTACCAGTGCGCCTAACCGAAACTCTTTTCCGGGGTTTTCAGCTTCAATTCTCACTTTATCAAACACGATTGTTTCGTACTCCAAACGAGAAAGTTCTCCTCGAATAAACAACTCATCGGTGGTTGAAGAATAATTACCTCTGAACTGAGAACTGTCGCTAATACTTAATCCAGGCGCCAAGAAGAAACTAAGCAATTCGGTGTTTTTCAATTGCATATCGAATCCAAATTCGAGGCCTTCATTTTCTTCCAATGGTTTGTACGCACCAGCGTAAGACGGCAAATGTTTTTGCAAGAGGTTGTTTGCTGCTTTGGGTATATTTCTGAAGGTGAATTTGCCGTCAAAATCAGCGTCAACAATATCAGATCGCAAACGCAATTGTTTGTTATTTGCAACCGTATCTATATCGAGCTCAAACTCTCGTATCGAATAGCTCACTGTGTCATCCTGTGAATAAACGGCATTTGAAATTTCAATTACACCGAGCAGATTATCAATATCATCACCCACAAAATCTACATCCAAAACACCACTTACCGTGGCATTTTCACGCTCTCTTAACAAATTCAATTCATACAAATTTGCATGTGTTACGTCCGCATGAAAATTAAACTGAGGTAAATTCTGACTCAGGTCAAACCCTCCTCTAAAAACGAGAGCTAGGTTAGTGTCTCGAGCGGTTACTTCTCCACTAAACATGCTACGAGCAAATTGACCATTAACCTCAATATCCTTGTAATCATAACCCACTAAATGCACAGATTGAATATTGCCAACAAGCACTGCATTCATATCTTCTTTGGTTAATCCTTTTCCTTTAACGGAAGCATCCAAAGACACTTTTCCGATTCGATCTTCTTCCAGGAATTTGCCGGCATCGAAGCCAAACGATTGTAATTTTCCGTTGTAAGCGAGTTTACCAGATGCCACATCTTGTTTCAAAGAGATATCGCTTTTCAGGCTTCCTATGGCAGTTTGCAACGTTCCAAAAGCCACGAAATCATTAACGAAACCCGTAAAAGATCCTTTGAACCGCAGCGTACCCAATGTGGCCACGTTGCTAGGCAATTTAAGCCTCTTATCCTCCGAAAAAGGTGGGAGTGGAATTGTTACTAGGTCGGAGTAATTAGTTTTAAAATCCTTCAGGTTTAGATGTAAAAATGTTTCTTGAATATTTGGCAAACCATCCAAATCTATGTCGCCAGAAAGTGCGGTTATATTACCAAAACTCAATTCGATATTTCTAGCATTAAGGGATGCAACAGAGCCGTAAACGTGGCCTGAGATTTCTAGTTTCTTATTCAAGCCAGTTAAGCCTTTGGCAAAAAAGGCAACATCCTTTAAATCAACCACAGATTGCTCTAACTCATAATCCATTCGCACATTGGAAATAAACTCCTTATAGTCAAGCCATTCATTATATGTGTAATGTAAATTGAGTTTCACATCACTACCTAACGTTTGAATAACTACATCATTAACTAGTAACTCTTTTGAACTGACTTTGGCGTTTCCTTGAAAATTTTTCAAATAAAACCCCCTATTCTCAAAACAATTTAACTTGGTGATGTTGCCATAAATGGTATCAACGTCAATCCTAATTCCCTCTATTAACAGGTTGATTTTTCGAATATCAAGGTCCTTGTAATCAATTCCAATATTCGTTTCATGAGCGTAATGATTTCTTAGCTGAAAAGCTGCATTTCTAAGTTCCAAAGCGTTTGAACGAATATCCAAGCCAACCTTGTTTGTACTGTCCTTGGGCACCTTGAAATAGTCAATCAGAAACTGAATATTTAGCTTCTCTTCTCCGTCATATTTATGGAGATAAAACTTTAAATCGTCAATCCGAACTTTGCTTAGATGAACTTGATTCTTGTCAATACTGATGTACTTTAAGCCTAGGTGCAGTCTTTTAAGATGAGCAAGGGTATCGCCTTTTAAATCTTCTACGTACAACCCCTCCAGTATTAGGCGGTTAAAAAACCCAATATCAACTCCATCAACCGTAACCTTAGATTGTAATTCGTCAGACAAGTATCCTGCTATATACTGGGTGATTTTGGTCTGAACTTTTGGACTTCTGAGAGCCACATAACCACCGCCAATAATTAGCACCAATAGCAATGCTAGGACGAATATCCATGCGAACGCTTTTTTGATACTTTTGAAAATCATCGACCTCTGAATCCCTTGCCACCAAAGGTAGACAATAACAATGCCGAGGTTAACCCTCCTTTCATATTGGCCATAGAATCGTCTTGTGATGACACTTCTGCGGCAATATTGCTTGGGAAAAGGGTACTCTCTAATGTTGTAGCTAATCAAGAAATACACCACCTGTATGGCGGAGTTGTTCCTGAATTAGCTTCTCGCGAGCACCAGAAAAACATTGTTCCAGTTGTTTCTGCAGCTCTGGCACAAGCGGGTATAGCAAAAGAGCAACTCTCTGCTGTGGCCTTTACTGAAGGGCCAGGATTACTGGGGAGCTTGCTTGTAGGCGGCTCTTTCGCTAAAACTTTCGCCCTTTCGTTGGGTATTCCACTCATTGCCGTAGACCACATGCAAGGGCATATTTTAGCTCATTTTATAGAGGACGATTCTAAAACAGCTCCAACCTTCCCTTTTTTAAACCTTACCGTTAGCGGAGGACACACTCAAATAGTGCTGGTTAAAGACCCACTAAATATGAAGGTGGTTGGAAAGACGATAGATGATGCTGCTGGCGAAGCATTTGATAAGGCTGCCAAAATCATGAATCTAGGTTATCCTGGAGGTCCGATTGTAGATAAGTTAGCCTTAACTGGCAATTCTTCTAAATACGCATATGCAACACCAAACGTTGATGGTTTAGATTTCAGTTTTAGTGGAATTAAAACATCCTTTTTGTACCATCTACAAAAAGAAATGAAGAAAGACTCTGAATTTATAACGGACAATCTGAACGACATCTGCGCTTCAATTCAAAGTCATCTTGTCAAATATTTGTTGCAAAAAATGGAAGACGCAATTTGTACGTATTCCATAAACGACATCGCACTTTCTGGCGGAGTATCAGCCAACAGTTTGCTTCGTTCTGAATTTTTAAAACTAGCTGAGAGTAAAGGAATACACGGTCACATTCCCAAGTTTGAATATTGTACGGATAATGCCGCTATGATTGGCATTGCGGGTTATTTCAAATACTTGAAGTCGGACTTTGCTGATTTATCAACCTCGCCCAAGGCACGCCTCCATTTCTAATTTCTGACGTTTAACCGTCATAGCAGCTTTCGGTTGGCTACTATATTCGCACAATAACACCACCCTATGAAGCATTTACTATTCTCCTTATTTCTGCTTGCTGCCACATTTACAACCGCAATTGCACAGCAGACTTCTGTCCTTTTTATTGGTAACAGCTATGTTTTTACTGAAAACTTGCCAGCAGTGCTCTATTATCTGGCTCTTGAACGCGGAGACTCTATCTATTACGAATCGAGCACTCCAGGCGGGTATACGCTTGAAGGTCACACCACTAATGCAACTACATTAAGCAAGATTGCTAGTCGCGATTGGGATTTTGTGGTAATACAGGAACAAAGTCAGAAGCCATCTTTTCCACCTGCACAAGTTGCGTCAGAAACCTTCCCTTATGCTCAAATTCTTGTCGATTCAATTCAGTCGAATTATGAATGTACCGAACCGGTTTTCTTCATGACTTGGGGAAGACGTGACGGTGACCTTCAAAACTGCCAGTTTTATCCTCCTCTGTGCACATTTGAAGGCATGAACGGCAGATTACGCGAGAGTTACCTTCAAATGGGATTAGACAATGAATCAACCGTAGCTCCTTGCGGAGCGGCTTGGCATCAAATGTCGTTAGTGAACAATACGTTTTGGAGTAGCTTATACGCTCCAGATGGTAGTCATCCAAGCGCTCGGGGAAGCTACCTGAATGCTTGTATTTTCTATGCAACAATTCTTAGAAAATCTCCAGTTGGATTGGAATACTATTACAACGTTGGAGCTACAGATGGTCCGGCTTTACAACAATTGGCGGAAGACATTGTGCTTGACAGCACGAGTAATTGGTTTATTGGTCATCAAGACGTGGTATCTGATGCAGATTATTCGTTCAGCGGACTTACCGCACAGTTTACCGCAAACGCTGCTAATGCTACCGACCATTTTTGGGATTTTGGTGATGGCCAAACCTCAAGTGTAGAAAACCCGTCAAATACATACGGAACTGATGGTGATTACACCGTTACGCACATTGCATTTTCTGATTGTGGCTCCGATACTACCGTTTTACTTGTTGAAATAAGCCCGCTTTCTATCGAGAGTCATGAAATAAATGAAATTGAATTGATGATAAACGAGAATAATGTTGTCCTGATCAACCCAACCGAAACTTCTTTTCAGATAGAGATGTTTGATCTGAATGGAAGGTTGACTTTCTCAGGATTACTTGGAATGAAATCTTCCACTAATCTGGAGAATAAATCTCCTGTGGAAATGAGGGTGATTAGGATTTCGAACGGGCGGGTGATGAGGACTCTGAAAGTGGTTAATTAACTACCACTGAATCTCTTGATCATAAATTTGCTTTGAGGTGCTCTGGTCGTTTTTGAAATAATAAACACCACCCCAATTCCATTTAACACGACTGTATAGGTTAGCCACACCATCTTCACGTTTGATAATAATTCGCTTAATCTCGCGATTGTGTTTTAACTCAGACTCTTCTGTAACTCCCATTGGGTACTGTCCTGCAAGATCCATTTGAAACTGAGTTGGTTTAGCTGACATAACCGACACTTGTTTATTACGTTCACTGGCATAAATCTCCTCACGTTTCTCGTCATACTCCGCTTTCAATCGAGCCTTCACTTCGGCCTTATATGACTCTCTTTCTGCCTCAACAGAAGATTGAGCAAGGTCCTTGGCTTTCTTTTCAAACTCTATCTTGTTTCTATAATTTTCTTCTTTAAGAGCTACTTCAGTTTTACGCGCTTCGCCTGCTTCATCTCGTGACGTTTTGTCTAGCTCCGCATTGTTCTTTGCTACAAGTCCAGCATCTTCAATTTCCTTTTCTCTCCTTTGGCGAGCATCTATTTCTGCTTTTGTCAAATCGGCTTTCGCTAAAGCAGCCCGCTCAATTTTTTCTTGGTCGGCAAGCTTTTCAGCCTCTCGTCTTTCTAGTTCAGCTGCCGCACGCATCTGCTTCCATTCTTCAGCCAACGCTACTTGTCTAGCACGCTTTTCTTCATCTCTCAGTCTTCTTTGTTCTAATTCTGCTAGACGCTCCGCGTTTTTTTCGGCAGCAATTTGCGCTTGATCCGTTTTAAGCGCCATGTCTTTTTCGTGCTCCAATCGTTCTTGCTCTAGTTTGGCAAGTCTCGCTTTCTCAGCCAGTTCCCTTTCTTCATTCTTTCTTGTTAGTTCATCTTCACGTTTTTCCCAAGCTTCCAATTCTTGACGCTTTCTGGACTCAATCATTGCAATTTTCTGCTGACGCTCCTGATCCTTGCGTCTTTCCTTCAGATCTCGCTCGCGCAGAAGTTCTGCATCAAATGCAGCCTCAGTTTGATCTGCTACTTCTTTCTCTTTTAACTCTTTTTCAAACTCAGTCTGAAGCTCCTTTTTTACTTGAGCTTCAACTTCAGCCTTCATTCTACTCTCTCTTTCAGAAATTTCTTTTGTCAATATTTCCTGAGCTTCTGTTGCCATTTTATCGGCATCAGCTTGTGCTAACGCGTCTGCTTCTTTTGCAAGACGCTCCTTTTCCTTTCTTGCCTTTTCTTCTTTGGCAAGAGCAATTCGTTCCTGCTCAATCCTAAATTTTTCTTCTTCAGCTTGTCGTTTCGTCTCAGCTAATTCGGCTTCCTTTTGTTTTGCTAAATCTTCAGCAGCTAATTCCTCAGTTTCTATCTTTTTCAAGGCTTCCGCCTTTTCTCTTGCCGCCTGCCGGGCCAATTCTTTTTCTTGAGCTGTGAGTTGTTCCTGTTCTGCTAAGAGGGCTCTGCGGTCTTCCTCAGCAAGTTTTACCGCTGCTAAACGCTTTTCTTCTTCGGCTTGGGCTAAAAGTTTTGCTTGTTCCTGAAGCTTTAGCCGTTCAGCTTCGTTGCTCTTTTTTTGATCTATTGCTAATTGCTTAGCTTCTTCCTCATTTGCTTTATCCAATTCTGCCTTGGCCAGCATTTCTTGCTCGGTCAATCTTCTGGCTTCTTCTGCAAGTCTAAACTCTTCGTCAATCCGTGCTTGTTCTTCTCTTGCTAATCTTGCTTCTTCTTGGTCTTTAAGTTTTTCCTGCTCTAGAAATCTAGCTCGCTCTACTTCGGACGCTTCCTGTGTGGCTTGCTTTGCAAGTTGCTTGGCTGCATTGTCTGCTTCTTCTAAAAGCCTAGCTTCTTCAATCAGCCTATCGCGCTCCGCTTGTGCTGCTGCTTCTGACTCTGTTCGCAATTTTTCAGAAGCAAGTTTATTTGCTAATTCTTCTTCAGCGCGGTTTTCCGCGTCAACCGCAGCAAGACGATCAGCTTCCAATTCTGCCTCTTTCGTTAATCGTGCTTGTTCAGCTAATCTTTCTTTGTTGGCCAGTTGGTCTTTACGAGCTTGTTCTTTAGCCAAACGCTCAGCTTCAACCTCAGCCTCTTTGGCCAGTCGAGCTTCCTCTTCCAGTCTTGCTTTTTCGGCTTCATCAGCTGCTTCAGCCTCAACTCGAAGTCGTTCTTCCTCTTGTCGCTTTGCGATGGCTAGGGCAGCAGCTTTTTCCTTTTCCTCTTCAGCCTCTAGCGCCAATGCGGCTTGTTGTTCCTCTTCTACTCGTTTCAATTCAGCCAAACGAGCCTGTTCTGCCTTCTTGGCAAGTCTAGCTTCCTCTGCCAATCTTTCTTTTTCGGCTTCATCAGCTGCTTCAGTTTCAGCACGAACTCTTTCCTCTTCTTGTTCCTTTGCAATGGCTTCGGCAGCAGCTTTTGCTTTAGCCTCTTCGGCCTTTAGTGCTAAAGCTGCTTGTTGTTCCTCCTCAACTCGATTTAATTCAGCTAGACGTGCTTGTTCTGATTCTTCAGTTTTTCGTGCTTCTTCCTTAGCAAGAAGTTCTGCTTCCTTTTTTGCTTCAGCCTCTAATCTGGCCTCTTCTGCCAGCCTCTCTTGCTCCAATTTAGCGGCTAGTTCAGCTTCCGATTTAAGTCGTTTCTCCTCTTCCTCTTTTGCTTTAGCTTCGACCGCTAAGCGCTCTTCTTCTTCCTTCGCCTTTTGCGCAAGTAACTTTTCTTCTTCCTTCTTTAAAAGGTCATCAATGGTTTGAAGGCGTTTTTCAACATCAGCGTTTGATGGATCTATAGCTTGTGCTTTAAGAAACTCGTCTTTAGCGGCCGTTAAATCTTTTTGTTTGAATAAATCATTCGCATTTGCGAATAGATTTTTGAAATCAAGCTCTTTTTTCTCTTGTGTCAATCTTTCTTCCTCAAGCGATTTTAGCGTTTGCTCAATTCCTTTTACTCTATCGCTAATCTCTGCTTGACCAGGTTTTAAGTTCGCTGCAGCCTTATATTCCGCAAGTGCTTCTTCGTATTTCTTCTTTTCGAAAAGCTCATTTCCCCGAGAAACTCGACTAGCAAATTGCTCATTCAACTCATCCTCTGCCTTCAATTTAGCCTCGTTAGCTGCTAATTGGGCATCAACTTCTTGTATTCGTTTTTCAGCCGCTTTATTGTCAATGTCAAGCTTCAAAGCGGCTTCAAATTTCTCTCTTGCCTCGGCAAATTTGGATGCTGTTTGAAGACCTCCTCCTTCAGATAAGAGTTGAGCAAACTCGTTTTCTCGTCTAGCAAGCTCTTCTTTCTCAGAATTTTGTTTGTTAAGTAATGCGACTACCTCATCTAGCTTATTTTTTCCGTACTCATTTTCCGGATCGATTGCTACAGCTGATGAATACTTTTCTTTTGCACCTTCTAAGTTTCCCGTAAGTTTAAACTCATCACCTTGGGCCACAAATTCATTGTATTGTCGATTACGTTCATCGGCCTCTCTTCTTTCCCTTTTTAATCGAGCAAGAATTTCATCTATTTCAGCAATTCTAACTTTTGGCTGCGTTTCTTCTGGCTTAAGCTGAGATGCTGCGAAATAAAGATCTTTTGCTTTACCGTAATCCTGGTCAGATTCGGTTGACTTGGCTGTTTGCATTAGGCGGTCATACTCCTTGCCAATTCGTTTGGCGTCTTCTTCCGCCTTCGCAAGTGCGGCAATTGCCTCGTTCATCTGTCGAATACCATCTGCCGGCATTTCTGATGTTGGATCAATATCAGCGGCTGTTTCAAATATCTTGATGGCAGCATCATACTTTCCTATTTCGCCAAGCCCTTTAGCCTGAGCCATCATATCATTAAACTGCTGGTTTTTCTTCTCTCTTTGTTCTGTTTCTTGCTTAACTCTTGCTATTTGGGTATCCATTGCCCCAATTTTATCGCTCAAGTCAAACTTATCTGGAAAAATGCGTGAAGCTTGATCAAACTTGGCTTTGGCCATCTCGTATGAACCATCTTTCGATAGCTTTTCCGCATCTTTTACTAAATCGGCATATTGTTGCTTTTTTTCTTTTTCAGCTTCAATTTCAGCCGTTCTTTTTTCTTCAGCTAGCCTAGCAGAAGCTTCCTCGTTTTCCTTCTTAATTCTTGCTTCTTCAGCAATTTTCGCATTCTCGGCATCTTCTTTAGCTTTAATTGCAACAGCCTCTTTTTCAGCCGCTTCGGTTAACAATCGTTGAGCTTCGGCTTCAGCCGTTTTCCGCTGTTGTTCTTCCTCTTTTAATCGCGCTTTTTCATCTGCAGCCTTTTCTTTCTCAGCTGCTGCAAATTCGGCAGCCTGTTGCTTAGCAAGCTTTTCTGCATCCTTTCTTAGTTGTTCCTCTTCTAAATATTTTTCTTCATTAAGTTTCTCCAATTCCTTAAACACTTCCTCTTCCTGTTTTTGGAATTCCATTGTGTAATCGAGGTCGTAATCAAACTCATTGTGCCTTCGACTGTATTGAACTTTTGCTACTGGATTGGAGAAAATTGCCTTGTTTAGTCCGGATTGATCTTGAAAAAGTTCAACTATAAAGTCAAAATCCCAAACCATCACTACTTCTGGTGGGATTTCTGTGTTAAACTCTATCTTTTTTCCTACATAACCAGGCTTACTAACGTCTAAAATATAGGTGGCATTAGGTTCAAAAAAGAACTTGAACTTACCATTGGCTGAAGTGGTAAAAGTCTTGTCAACCGAGCCATTTTTGTACAATGTCACTTTAGTGCCTTCAAGACCTTTGAAGCCTTCTTTTACGGCACCTGAAACATCAAGCCCCTTATCTTGGGTAAAGGCCTGCTGAGGTATACAGAATAGGCCTATTACCAAAAACAGGGTCAAAGCCAGATTTATCAATCTTCTCACAATCATCTCTTGCACAAGTTTGCGCTTAACTTAGCTACTACAGGATTTAAAGGTTTTTGTTTCACTTTTACGTAACTAAATCGAGCATAAAATAGCTATAAGCAACGTGTCTTACCCGCCAAACATAAGCTTCTGGGAAATTAAACAGTATCTGCAAGACATCGATTTATTGATTGTAGGTAGTGGAATTGTTGGGTTAACAACTGCCATTTTTCAGAAAAACGCACATCCAAAGAAAAGAGTTGTAATTATCGAAAAGGGGTTTCTTCCGGCAGGAGCAAGCACAAAAAATGCTGGTTTTGCCTGTTTTGGAAGCCCAAGTGAAGTGCTCTCAGATTTAAAGAAAAGCTCGGAGGAAGATGTATTTCAGGTTATCCAACAACGGTTTGAAGGACTTAATGCTTTGCGGGAGTTGTTGGGAGATAAAAACATGAACTATGAGGCTTGCGGTGGCTTTGAAGTTTTTAAACCAAACGATAATGAATTGTTCGAAAAATGCATGGCTTTTATTGAAGAAGCAAATAGGAAACTGAAGTCGAAACTTGGAATTGCAAATACATACACTCTTGAAAATCAAGCCAAAAATGAATTTGGTTTTGATGGGGTAAACCACCTTATTAAGAACAATTATGAGGGCGCTATTGATACCGGAATGATGATGAACAGCCTGCTGAAGATGGCTTCAGACCTAGGAATCATAATCTTAAACGGGCTGGAAGTTTCATCATTCAGTCAGTCAGGCACGAAAATGACAGTTTATCTTACAAATGGACTTACAATACCGGCCCAACACGTGCATGTAGCCAACAATGGTTTTGCAAAACAACTTTTACCTGAATTGAATGTAACCCCTGCCAGAGCGCAAGTGCTGATCACTACTCCTATTAAGCAGCTTCAAGTGAAAGGTACTTTTCATATGAACGAAGGTTTTTATTATTTCAGAAATGTTGGTAATCAAGTCCTTCTTGGTGGTGGAAGAGAATTAGATATTGAGAACGAAACAAATTCCGAGTTGGAGATTACGGAACTCATTCAAAATCGACTAGACAACTTGCTAAAAACTGTAATTCTGCCGAATACAGATTTTGAAATTGAGCACCGCTGGGCAGGAATAATGGGTGTAGGAGAATCTAAAAAGCCTATTGTAAAACACATTTCAAGCAATCTTTCTTGCTCTGTCAGACTTGGTGGTATGGGCGTTGCAATTGGCACCTCAATTGGCAAACAATCGGCTGTAATTATTGGATAAAACAAAAGCGGAGATTGATATTGAAATCAATCTCCGCTTCACGTTGGATCTAGCCTTAACTCGAACCATGTGCCAAGCTGTTGTTATTATGGCTTCCTCTTCCCTTTCAGCGGCAAGCCGCTTACTCCGTTGGCTTTCCCAACTTCCGCTTCTCCGAAGATCCACTTCTTTTAGTTCTGCCTCACCCGTTGTTTCCTAAGACCCAACAAGATCCCGAGTGTCTCCCTCCAATTCCCCTTGGGGTTTCTTTGAGAGTGGTCTTTCAACCAACCTTTTATCCCTCACTTGGTATTACCAAATTTAAATAGCAATCGCTTATCGATGCAACTTTTTAGCGAATTACTTCCTAACAATGAATGAACCGGTTTACCAACAGCTTATGAACAGCTTATTAACCAAGTTTTAAACATTGATTACTAGTTAAGCACGACTCTAGATGACCACAGTCCATTGTTCGTTGTAACCTGTACAATGTAAAAGCCTGCTTTTTGTTCGGATATATCACAGTTAACGACATTCAATCCTTGCAGAGATGTACCGTACACTTTCTGACCTAACGAATTGTAAATGCTTATTTCGCCTTCAAAACCGGCAGAATTTACTAGAGCGAATCTTCCAGTACTTGGGTTGGGGAACAGATTGAAAAACTGACTTAAATCCGTGATGCCTGTAATAGTTTGTGGACAAACAATTGGGAATAATCCTAGGTCAAAATCAGCTTGCAGTTGCGAATTCCAAGCGGCATCCATTGTGTACCAATCTCCAGAAGACCAAGCTTCCCAAGACAATTCGTTTCCGCCAGCGTCTCCATCAGTATTGGTCACAATTCCTATGATGTCATTTGCGCTAAAATTGGTAAAGTCTAATCCTACAGCGAAACCTGAATTGACCACCGCTGATGTGTTGAAATCGAACCGTGTGAAGAAACCTGAAGTATCTACTCTAGCCAATGCCTTAGTTCCTGTTGCTAAAACCGTTCCCGGTGCTGAATTTGTAGCTCCCGCAATGGTTGTCCCAGCTCCGTCTAGTGCATACAAATTAGCTACAACGTTTACCCCAGTTGCATCATCCTTAGCAGCAATCCAGGCTATTAATCCGGTAATTTCTGATGCTTGACCAGGAGCAGCAAACTCTTGCGCCTTTGCTAAATCTCCAAAGCTGTTAGAACCTGCTACATAGCCCCCTCCCGTATTGGAATACAATGCAAATCCTGTAGCGTTTGCACCAAACGGGTCGTAAAGAACATCACAATCTGATGGAGAAGCCGGTACACAGAAATTTGTCACCTCGGTAGTCGAGAATTCGCCACCCGTGTAAATTAGAATCCCATCTTCATCTCCAATGGAATAAGAGCCAGTTCCCCAAGCACAGCAAATTCCGTCATCTTCGGTATCATTAATTGTAAACGTGTAGCAAGTACCTGACTCAACGCATATTTCCTGAACAATTTGTTCGTTTACCCCGGTGGTGTATGGTCCACCTGTGGCAACCGTTCCTCCCCCATTTTCAGTTAGAGTCCAAGTTGTTTCTGCACCATAATTGTCTGTATTCAGAATAAGTGTCACAAAGCTATCTCCGCTCACAGAATTGAATGTAACAGAAGCAGAATTGTTGCTATTGTCTTCATCTGCCTGTCCGTTAGGATTAGAAAGTGTGATTGTTAGAGTATTTGACCCTGCGTTTAATGCGATTGCTGGCATGGTGAAATTGGCAGAACCTCCGGTAGCCAAAGAGCCAGTCCAAGTAGCAGAGCCAACATTACCATTCATGTTATATCCTACCGTAATAGTGGTAAGCGTTACTGAACCATTATTTCTAATGGTGATTGTAGGTTCAACAGAAGATTCGCAAGCGGAACTTCCATTTTCTGGATTTGTAATTGCCATAAGCTGAGCATCGTAGCTAAATGATGAAGCGTTTGGATCGTAACCATCATTGGTAGTGTTTCCAGTGTTTTGAGGATCTAACCAATCCCTAAGCCTCGTTGATGAGCTATTACCATTCCATGAAGTAGAAAATTTCCCATAATAATCAGAGCCACCAGTGTTGGTGCAAGATGCTGACCCTCCGTACAGCTGACCGATTATTCTCTTATTCTGATCGAAAAGTGGAGACCCTGAAGAGCCGCCTTCTGTAGTTCCTTGTTCCCAGGCTCCCACCTGCCAAGTGGTAGCACCACCGTAAGTGGAGTTAATAGAAGCATTATTATCCCTGCAGATTTTCTTGATATCTCCTGAAGGATGATGAATACCTGTATTTTGAGAAGATGAAGTGTTCACATTTGACCAACCTGCGTAAAACACATTATAATTGGCTGGCGGAGCATTATCCCACTCAATTAGGTTGAAATCTGAACCTGCATTGCTTGCGCGCTGCGTTGCTCCGCTTAAACTTTGATAAGTTGGCCCTGCACTAGGCGAACCGTTGCAAGTAGTTGCTTGATAATTGAATCCAACTGACCAATTTCCAACGCTACTTCCACAGTGATTTGCTGTTAGGAAATACGGAGTTCCACTTTGAGGAACATCGGCCACAAAAGCACCTGAGCAAAAACCAGAACCTCCGCTAAGTAATATTCCAACTGAATTAATCTGACTATCCCACCCATTTCCCAAGGTGCACTCTACATCTATATTACATGAACCACTTCCACCACCACGGCTATCGTCCTCATACCAGTTTAGGATATCTCTATATCCGTGCACAATTTCAGTGAGTTCAAAGTATCCTTGTCCAGCAACAGATTGAGGCTCGAAGTACTCAATTACGGCTTGATCTCCTTTCAATAGAAAAGTACCAAACCATCCATCTTCTCTGTTATTAACGCTTGTAAATGCGCCAATTATGTGCTGTGCTTCTGTATTATAGATGTAAAGCTTACCCCCCTCTGGTATATAGAAGTTCTCAAAAATGAAGTTCAAACTGTAAGCATCGATAGAAGCCACTCCTAATCTCCACACTCTATCGCCATTTGGCAAAGGTTCCCAAAGACCAGCGTTTTCTAAACTCATGTTCACAAAATGCTTCTCACCAAATCTGTAAGGGCCAACCTTATTAGGGTAGTTTATTTCATCTTCAGCTAATAGCGTTTCTACATCTACATCGGGCATTCGCTCAAA